>JACMLI010000309.1 GCA_014379705.1 Gemmatimonadaceae bacterium | reverse complement strand
CGACGACGACGGCGTCGGCGAGCCGGACCCGTCGGGGCGACGCGAGGGCGTGGGTCTCGCCAACTCCCGCGCGCGCCTTCGCCAGCTGTATGGAGAGGAGCAGCGCTTCGAGGCCGGTGGCACTGTCGACGGCTTCCGCGTGGTCTTCGAGGTGCCGTATCACGTGGACGCCGACCGCACGCCGGTTCGCACGGTGGGAGCCCGATGAGCGAGCCGCTGCGCGTCCTCATCGTCGACGACGAGCCCCTCGCGCGCGCCCACGTGCGTTCACTGCTCGAGGCGCGCGGCGACGTGGTGGTGCTCGGGGAATGCGGGGACGGCACGAGCGCCGTCGCGCGCATCCTTGCCGAGGCTCCCGACCTCGTGCTGCTCGACGTGCAGATGCCGGAACTCGATGGGCTCGAGGTGGTGCGGCGAGTCGGACCGGAACGCATGCCGCCCACGATCTTCATCACGGCGTTCGACGAGCACGCCCTCGAAGCGTTCGAGGTGCATGCGGTGGATTACGTGCTGAAGCCGGTGAATCGCCAGCGCTTTGCGCGCGCGATCGACCACGTCATTCGCCAGGCCGGGCATCCGCGTGATCCCGCACCACTTGGTGAGGCGGTGGCCGCGCTTCGCGAACCGCGCGCGGGGTCCGATCGGCTCGCCGTCCGTGTGGGTGATCGCGTGCTGTACCTGCGCGTGGCCGACTTCGACTGGATCGAGGCGTCGGGGGACACGGTGCGCATTCACGTGGGCCGCCAGGTCTACGAGCATCGCGCGACCCTCACGCAGCTCGAGCAGCGCCTGCCGCGCGAGCGCTTCGTGCGCGTGCACCGCTCCACGATCGTGAACACCGATCGCATCACGGAATTCCAGCCCTGGTTCCAGGGAGACTGGATCATCATTCTTGCCGATGGGACGCGCGTGCAGAGCGGCAAGAGTTACCGCGCGCGTGTGCGCAGCCTGATGGAAGGGTAGCCGCCGCCCGCCTTCGTCGGCGCTCGGCGGCCTTTCGTCGGTCGAACGAGTGCATTGGTCGCGCGCGTGTTGTCGCTGCCGCCGCGACCGTGCACTATGCGCGTGCCTGCAGGTGCCGTGGCGTGTGCTGAACCCTCAACGAGGATCGGAGAACGTGCCGTGAGGCTCCTTCCTGTCACGATCGCCTTCGCGTTGGGGGTCATGGCTGGGGCATGCGGTGGAGGTGGTGGTGGCGGGGTCACGAATCCGCCGCCGGGAACGACCCTCGGCTCGATCGTGCCGGCGGCCGCCACGATCAACCTCAGTGCCGGCCAGCGACAAGCGATCACCATGCAGGCGCTGGATGCGAACAACCAGCCGATTGCCGGGGCGAGCGGATACGCATACTCGTCAGGCACGCCGGCCATCGCCGTGGTCTCCACGACGGGGCAGGTGACCGCGCTCTCGGCGGGCGCGGCGACGATCACGGTGTCACTCACGCTCGGGAACGTGACGAAGACCGCGACCGTGACGGTGCAGGTGACAGGACAGCTGCCGACCACGGCGACCGTCGCCGCGGGCGGAAACAGTGATGACTTCACGCCGAACTTCGTGGCCATCGCCCGTGGAGGGACGGTGACGTGGACCTTCGGCGAACGCATACACAACGTGGAGTACTCCAGTGTACCGGGGGCGCCAGGCAACATCGGGCCCTCGAGCAACACGACCGTCGCCCGCACCTTCGGCACGGGAGGCACGTTCGGCTACATCTGCACGCTGCACGCCAACCAGAACGGGACGGTGATCGTTCCCTGACGCACGCAGCACGCGCAATTGAAGACTCGAGGCACCGTCGTCGATCGTGGGGGTGGAGCAGGCAAGTGATCGGCGGCGGTGTCCTCTTCTTTTCCGTGGAGCATGGGCACGACTGAGCGGCAGCTCGTCCTGGACGCGACCAACACCACGATCTCCTTCGAGGTGCGGTGGTTTGGCGTGTATCCGATCCGCGGTCGCTTCACGCGCGTGCACGGCGTGCTCGAACTCGACGACGAATGCATCACGCGCGCCAGCGTGCGCCTCGACGTCGAAGCGGCCAGCCTGAGCACCGGCATCGCGCTACGCGATCGCCACCTGCGTGGTCCACGTTTCCTTTTCGCCGACCTGCATCCGTTCATCTCGTTCCGCTCGACGGCGGTGCAGCGAGAGAATGGCAGCGTCCTCGTGGATGGCACGTTGTCCCTCCGGGGCCGCGAGGCATCCATACGGTCGGCGTGGCCCATCGATGGTGGTGCCGGCGCGTCGTCCTCCATCGACATCGCCGGCGCCTTCTCGCTCTCGCGCCGGGAATTCGCGGTGGGCGTTCCCAAGGGGCTCGCCGGCATCAACCCGCTCTTCCTGGCGATCGCCGACAGCGTGCGCATCGACGTGCGCATGCGCGTCCCCGCGGCGCGCATCGTTCCGGTGCTGAGCGCGGCTGCTCGTTAGGCATGGGCGAGCGAGAAGCGCGAGCGGGGGATACGGCGAGCGGGAGATACTGCGAGCGGGAGATACGGCGAGCGGGAGATACGGCGAGCGGGGGATACGGCGAGCGGGTGGAATGGCGACGTTTGAACGCTCATCCGCTCGCGCTTTCCCCGCTCGCTCTACCCCCCGCTCGCTCTTTCCCCCGCTCGCCGTTCCCCCCGCTCGCCGTTACGTCCGCCCGCGCGCCGCCACCGGCCAACTCGCCTCCACCTGGTCGCCTCGCACGCCGTGGATCACGTCGTTCAGGTGAACCACGATGCAGACGTGGTTCGGCACGATGCGGACCAACTCCCCGACGCGTGGGCGCCAGCTCGATGCACTCAGGTCGAGCACGCCGTGCTCCTCGCTCATGCGCGTTACCACGACCTCGGGGCGGTCGAGGAGGGCACCGAAGCCCTCACCTTCCACCCCACGCATCGGTTCGCGCCCCAGCGCCTTTGCGCCACAATCCACCACCGCCTGCCCCGGGACCGCGGTGCTCACTACGGTACCGAGTACCGTGAAGGCGCAGTCGTCCCACGCGCACGCTCCCAGAGCAGCGGTCGTGCGGTCGTTGTAGACGTACGTCCCCGGACGCACCTCGGTGACTCCCTGGACCTCGTGCATGCGCCACGCCGCCGGCGTCGATCCACCGCTCACCACGCGCGCCTCAACGCCACCGCGACGAAGGACGTCGATCAGGTCTGACACGTCGGCGCGCAGCCGATCGAGGTTCTGGTCCTGCTGCTGCACGTGCTCGCGGATGTGCCCGGGATAGAACATCACCCCCGCGAATCGCAGCAGGGGCCGCGACCGGATGTGCAGTGCGAGCGCCAGCGCTTCCGCTGCCGATTGCACGCCCACGCGATGCATGCCGAGGTCCACTTCCACGAGGACCTCGACATCACGATCCGCGGCCTCGGCGGCCTCCCCCAGGGCATCCACCGCGATCATCGAATCGAGTCCCACCGTCAGTCGCACAGATCGCGGCAGGTTCATCACCCGCTTGAGCTTGGAGTCGCCGAGCAGCGGATAGGCGAGCAGCAGGTCGTGCGACACGTCGGACATCACCTCGAGCTCGCGCGGCGTGGCACACGTGAGTCCGACCGCCCCGAGGCGCAGCTGTTCCGCCGCGATGCGCGGCGACTTGTGCGTCTTCACGTGCGGCCGCAACGCCAGCCCGTGCAGCACGGCATACGACGCCATGCGATCCAGGTTCGTGGCCAGCCGATCGAGGTCCACCAGCGCACACGGCGTCTCGAGCTCCTGGAGCTGCGCGAGGCGTTCGGCGGTATCCGTACGAAGCGTCAGCATACCCCTAATGGTTTTATTGCAGGCCTGAGCGCCCGTCCATCCCGTCTATCCCGTCCATCCGTCTCCCCTCACCACCACCCCAACACCTTCCACCACAACGTTCCCACCGTTCCCCAGACACCAAGCGTGATCACCGAAACGATGAAGCCCAGGCGCCACCACTCCCGCTGCGTCACGTAGCGCGCGCCGAAGTAGATGGGAGACGTCGTCGTGCCGTAGTGCGTGAGCGATGCGCCCAGGTTGGACGCCGCCGCCAGCGACAGTACCGCCAGCTCCGGCGGTGCGCCAGCTGCGAGCGACACCACGAGGAATGGCGTCAACATCGCCGTCGCATGGGCGGTGATGCTCGCGAACGCGTAGTGCGCGTAGAAGTACACGAGCACCAGGATCGCCAGCGCAGCCGGCCATGACCAACCGGTCGTCCACGACGCGGCGAACTCGGCAAATCGTCGCGTGATCCCTGTTTCGCCGAGGGCTTCCGCCATCCGCACGAGACCGCCGTACCAGATGAACACGTCCCATGCCTGCCGCTCGGTAAGCAGGTCCTCCCACGCAATCACCTTGGTCAGGAGGAGCGCGCTCACGCCCATGAGGGCCACCACCGCGTAGTGAATGCCGTGGATCGAAGGCGTCATCCACAGAAGGGCGACCGCGAAGAACACCGCGAGCATCGACTTCTCGCCGCGCGACATCGGCCCCATCAGCTCCAGTTCGCGCCGGCCGAACTCCGCCGCGTGCGGCGTCTCCTTCACCTCGGGCGGGAAGATCAGGAAGATCACGTATGGCACGAGCAGCAACGCCACGAGCCCCGGCACGATGCCACCAACGAGCCACCGCGAGTATGTCAGCTCGACGTTGGTGATCTCCAGCGCGAACTTCGCGATCAACACGTTCGACGCCTGCCCGGTGATGAACATGGCGCATGCAATGACGTCGCAGTGGTAGACGGTCGTCATGAGGTACGCCCCCAGCCGTCGCCGCGTGAGGCCCGGCGTGGAGTCGTAAGCCTCGGCCAGGCTGCGGACGATCGGGAAGACGATACCGCCGGCGCGCGCGCTGTTCGAGGGAATGACGGAGGCCAGGACCACGTCCGTCGCGCCGAGCGCGTACGACAGACCTAACGAACGGCGGCCGAGCAGGCGGATGAAGATGAAGGCGATACGACGACCGAGCCCCGTGCCCATGACCCCGCGCGAGATGAAGAAGGCGCAGAGCACGAGCCAGACGACCGGGTCGGAGTAGCCCTTGAGCGAGTCCGCCGGCGACATCGTGCGCGTGGCCGCGATCGCGCAAATGCCCAGGAACACGACCGCCCCGGCCGGCACGGGCCGCAGGATCGACCCGACGATAGTGGCCAGGAAGATCGCGAAGAGTCGCCACCCTTCGGGCGTGATGCCCTCGGGAGCCCCGATGGCGATCACCCCCAGCGCCACGGCGACGATGACCACCCATCGCCACCAGATTTGCTCGGCGAAGGGGGTCGGCTGGGTAGCGGGCTGGGCGTCGGTCATGGGGGCGGGAATATGGTCCGCGGCCGGGAAGTGGATAGGCGGCCTGGGCGGGCGGGCAGGCGGGCAGTGGGCACTGCACGTGGATCCTCGTGAACCCAGCCCTGGCCTCAGCCCTCAGCACCAGCCTGCAACCAGTAGCAGCACCAGCCCTTAGAAACCAGCAACCAGCCCCAGCCCCCCGTCCCCAACCAGCCCCAGCATCCGTTCCTCCACGCAACCCTCTTTCCCCTCATCTTGTCCCATGGTCGATCGCGTACGGCACTGTGCCCTCGCGGTCCCGATTACCCCCTCGCCCCCCACGTGAACGAGTGAACGAACGTGAGCTCATCGCTCGGGCGGCGGCGGGAGACTCGGAAGCGCAGCGAGCTCTCTACGATGCGCATGTGGATCGTGTCTACCGGCTGGCCTACCGGCTCGCTGGTGACGACGACCTCGCGAGGGATTTCGTGCAGGACGCGTTTGTCCGGGCCTTCCAGCGGTTGGGGGAATTCAGGGGAGACTCGGCGTTGAGCACCTGGCTCCATGCGATCACGGTGTCGGTGTCGCTCAACGGGTTGCGAAAGGTCAAGCGGCTTCGCTCTCGCGAGTTTCCGCTCGAGGATGCAGAGATGATTGGCACCACGCCGCGTCGGGCAGATCCCGACCTCCGGCAGCGGCTCCACGCCGCAATCGACAACCTTCCACCTGGGTATCGCACCGTGTTCGTGATGCACGACGTGGAAGGATTCACGCACGAAGAGATCGCGCACTCCCTCGGCATCCAGCCGGGGACGTCCAAGGCGCAACTGTTCCGGGCGCGCGCGAAGTTGCGGCATGCCCTGGCCGATTTTGCAGGAGCATGGTCCGCATGAATGACGACGAGAAGTTCGACGCGTGGCTGAAGGACGTAGCGGGCGACTACAACCGCCCGCCGGCGACCGTGCCGCGCGAAGCGATGTGGGAGGCGATCATTCCGTCCCTGCCCGTCGCGACCCCGGTTGGCGTGAGTCCGCTGCGCCCAGTGCACCGGACGCGCTGGATTTCGCTGGCCGCCGCGGCCGCTGTGCTGGTGGTCGTCAGCTACCAGGTCGGGCGCCGCAATGCCACGACCGAAGAGGCAGCGCCTGCCGTCGCGTCGGCACCGGCGCCTCGGGCGGACCTGGCGCTCTATGCCAAGGCCGCCGAGCAGCACCTCGGGCGGGCCGATGCCCTTCTGACGTCCGTGCGCTCGTCGGGGACGACCGGGACGACCGACCCGTCCCTGCAACTGTGGGCGCGCGAACTGCTGTCCGACACGCGCCTATTGCTCGACTCCCCCGCGGCGAGTGACGCGGCGCGCCAGCGGCTCCTGCAGGACCTCGAACTCACGCTGGCGCAGATCGTCCAACTCTCCGCTGCATCCACGCCCGACGACCAGCGCATGGTCGAACGTTCCCTGCAGCGCGGGGAACTGCTCACCCGGATCCGCACCGCGGTGCCGTCCAACTACAGCGGCACCTAATTGGAGATCGATATGACCACCATTCGCTTTCATCTGTCTGCCCTCTTCGCCACCGCGGCGATGACTACCGCCCCGCTGGGCGCGCAGTCGGCGGCTGCGTCGGCCAGGG
>JACMLI010000308.1 GCA_014379705.1 Gemmatimonadaceae bacterium | reverse complement strand
CTCCTGGCGCCGCACGACCCGGCGCGCGAGGCGACGCCTCCCCTCGTCGTGATCCAGGAGGCCGTGATGCTCGCCGAGCGCTTCGGGTCGGACGCGAGCGCGCGATTCGTGAACGGCGTCCTCGACGCGCTGGGACGGCGCCTCGGGAGGCTGTAGGCGTGCGGCTGCTGGTGGTGAACTGGCAGGATCGTGAGAACCGCCAGGCCGGGGGCGCCGAGATTCACCTGCACGAGATCTTTGGCCGGCTGGCGCAGCGCGGGCATGAGGTCACGCTCCTCTGCAGTGGTTGGCCGGGGTGCCCGTCCACGGCGAGGCTCGACGGCATGTCGGTCCATCGTGTCGGGACGCGCTACACGTACCCATTCCTCGCCGCGGGTGCGTTCCGGCGACTGCGACCATCGCACAGCTGGGACCTCATCATCGAGGACATCAACAAGGTGCCGTTGTTCACGCCGCGATGGAGCGACATCCCGGTCGTCGGCGTGGTCCCGCACCTCTTCGGTGGCACGGCGTTCCAGGAAGTGCCGATGCCCGTGGCGGCGGCTGTGTGGGCCGCCGAGCGCCCCATCCCCTGGGTGTATCGCGGCATCCCGTTCGAGGTGATCAGCGAGAGCACGGCCGACGACCTGGTGCAGCGCGGAATCCCGCGCGATTCGATCCGGGTGATTTATTGCGGCATCGATAGCGAGTCGTACACTCCGGCCCCCGAGCAACGATCGGCGACACCGCTGTTCTCGTACCTTGGCCGCCTCAAGCGTTACAAGCGAGTCGACCTGATCCTCCAGGCCTTCGCTCGCATCGATCGGCCTGCGGCGCGCCTCGAAATCGCCGGAGCGGGGGATTATCGTGCGAACCTCGAGCGCCTGGCCGGTTCGCTTGACCTCGGTGATCGGGTGCGGTTTCTTGGGCGCATCAGCGAGGACGAGAAAGTATCGTTGCTGCGCCGCTCGTGGGCGCTGGCCTTCACCTCACCAAAGGAGGGCTGGGGCATCACCAACCTCGAGGCCGCCGCGAGTGGGACGCCTGTTGTCGCGTCGGATTCCCCCGGAATCCGCGAGTCTGTGCGTCACGGCGAGACGGGATTCCTGGTGCCACATGGTGATGTCGGCGCGCTGGCACTCGCAATGCGAAAAATCGCCGATGACGTCCACCTGGTGCAGCGCATGGGCCAGGCGGGGCGGGTGTTTGCCCAGTCCTTCACGTGGGAACGGTCCGCGGACGAGACTGAGGCGCACCTGCGCTCAACCCTTGCAAAGAGGGCATGACATGGAAATCGTCTGGCAGGCCCATAACGCAGTCATTTCGGATCGGCTCCGTCGTCGCGCCGAGTTGGTCGTCGGGAAGTTGGCGAGCCGCCTCGGAAACAGCGTCGGCGCCGATGTTCGCTTCGAACGAGAGGGGACGCGCTGCCGCGTCGAGATTGTCCTCCGGGCCGCGCGGCACAAGGTGATGGTGGCCGAGGGCAATGCGCGCTACTACGGCCCCGCACTCGCGATTGCGGTTTCGCACCTGTCGCGGCAGGTCACGAGCGCGCGACGGACCGTCAAGGAACGCACGGCGAGGGCGGCCCGCGCGTGAACCCCACCATCACCGTCGGCAAGCTGCTCGAACGATTGCACGGTTCCCTCCAGCTCGAGCAGCTCGGCGGCGACTACGGGCATGACCGCGTGATCGGCAATTCCGACATCTCGAGTCCCGGGCTCGCCCTCGCGGGCTTTGTCGGGCGCTTCATGTCGGAGCGATCGCAGGTGATGGGCGAGACCGAGATGACGTACCTCAAGTCGTTGTCCGACGAGGAGCGTGGCCGGAACCTCGGCCTCTTCTTTTCCTTCCCGATTCCGTGCGTGTTCATTACGAAGGGGATGGACCCGGTGTCCCCTCTGATGGAGCTCGCGGTGGCGGCCGAGGTGCCGGTCCTGCGCACCGGGCTCAAGACGAACGAGTTCTACCGCTTCGTGAAGCCCGTCATCGAGGGGATGTTCGCCCCGACGACGACGCTGCACGGGTCCCTCGCCGACGTGTTCGGCGTCGGTGTGCTGTTCACGGGAGGCAGCGGCATCGGCAAGTCCGAATGCGTGCTCGACCTCGTCGAGCGCGGGCATCGTCTCGTCGCCGATGATGTGGTGCTGGTCTCGAGGCGTGGCAACGACGTGCTGATCGGGCGCGGTCATGAGCTGCAGCGCCATTTCATGGAGATTCGCGGTGTCGGGCTGATCGACATACCGGCGATCTTCGGCATCCGCGCTGTCCGTCAGCAGAAGCGCATCGAGGTCGTCGTCCAGCTCAAGGAATGGTCGGAGAACGCCGTGGCCGACCGCACCGGACTCGATGGCGAGCTCACGACCATCCTTGGCGTCGAACTGCCCCTGATCACGGTGTACCTGAATCCCGGCAAGAACATCACCGTGATCGGGGAAGTCATCGCGATGAACCACCTGCTGCGCTACAGCGGGATCGATCCGGCGGAGACGTTCAACAGCCGGCTGATGGGCCACATGCGCCAGGCGGCCGACGTCCGTCGATACCTCGTGGAAGACGATGAGTAAGTATCGAGCACTGATTGCGGGCCATGGCGACTTTGCCGCGGGGATCGTCTCGGCGGCCGTGCAGATCACTGGCCGCGATGACGTTTTTGCCTCGTTGAGCAACCGAGGCCTGAGTGCCGCCGACGTCGCGGCCGCGATGGGACGCATCCTCGACGAATCGGGAGCGCGCGTCGTGTTCACCGACCTGCCAGCGGGGAGCTGCACCATGGCGGCCCGGCGCCTGCAGCGCGACCGATCGGGGTTGGTGGTGGTGGTCGGCGTGAATCTCGCGACGCTGCTCGACTTCATCTTCGATGACGCCGACGATGTTGCCGCCGCTCGTCAGGCGGCGACGAAGGGGCGCGAGGCCCTGACGGTCCTCGGCGACCCGGGGGTGGCCCGTGGCGCTTGAGCTCTATCGCATCGACGATCGCCTCATCCACGGCCAGGTCGTGGTGGGATGGGGGCAACCCCTCGACGTGCAGTTCCTCGTGCTCGTCGACGACGAGGTCGCGGCGAGCGAGTGGGAGCAGGAACTGTATCGAATGGGTGTGCCACCGGAGATGGAAGTGTTTTTCGAGTCGGTGGCGAGCGCCGTGGGGAGATTGCCAGAGTTCCAGGCCGATGCGCGCATCGGCATCCTCCTGACCGGGGACATCGACACCATGCGTCGCCTGGTGACCGAGTCCGGGCGCATCCGGGCCATCAACCTGGGTGGCGTGCACCACAAGCCGGGACGCATCCAGCGTCTCCGCTACATCTTCTTGTCTCGCGAGGAGGAAAAGGTGCTGCAGGCCCTCGCGGCGGAGGGCATCGCGGTGTCGGCGCAGGATGTGCCAGCGGCGCGCCCCCTGCCGCTCGAGGACGTGCTGAACGGCGAGGGCAATCGATGAGCTTCGCCGACATCGCCATCATCTCGCTGCTCGGGGCCGTCCTCGGTCTCGACACCGTGAGCTTTCCCCAGGCGATGCTCTCGCGGCCGATCGTGGCGTGCACCGTGACGGCAGGATTTCTTGGCGCGGCGCCCGCGGGGCTGCTCCTCGGCGCCCTCGTCGAGGCCTTTGCCCTTGAAACGCTGCCCGTGGGTGCATCTCGCTACCCGGAATGGGGATCGTCCTCTGCCGTTGGCGGTGCGCTGGTGGCGCAGTCGCCGGACTACAGTGCAGGGTCGATTCTGACCGCCGTCGTCGCCACGTTGTGCATGGCCTGGTGCGGAGGCTGGTCGATGGTCCAACTGCGTCAATTGAATGCCCGGTGGGCTCACCAGCGGCATGACCTGGTCGCATCGGGATCGCGCAGCGCGGTCATCGGGTTGCAGCTGTACGGCTTGTCGGCAGATCTCGTGCGGGGTGCGATCATGACCGCGGTGGGCCTCGTGATCTTCACGCCGGTCTACCAGCGCTCGCTGACACATTGGGCGATCGACGCGACCGTGACGCGCACCATCCTCATCGCGGTCGCTGGGGTGGCGATCGCCGGGGCGGTCCACAAGGTCTTTCACGCGACGACGTTTACGGGCTGGTACTTCCTCGTGGGGCTCGGGGTGGGACTCGCGTTCCTGGTGATTCGCTGATGAGCGCCCCGCCGCTTCCGTTTACGACTCGCGCGGCGATCTTCCTGAGGTTGCTCGCCATCCAATCGGCGTGGAACTACGAAACGCTGGTGGGGAACGGGATCGGGTTTTCCGTGGAGCCGGCGCTGCGCCTGCTGCCAGGGGGGATCGAAGGGGCGAAGTACCGGGCGGCGCTGGCGCGGCAGAGCCAGTACTTCAACACCCACCCGTACATGGCGTCCGTGGCCGTGGGTGCCCTCGCGCGTGTGGAGCTCGACGAAGAGGACGCGGGGAAGATCGAGCGCTTCCGGACCGCGCTCTGCGGACCCCTGGGAGCGACGGGAGATCGGCTCGTCTGGGCGGCATGGCTCCCCCTGAGCGTGCTCCTTGGCATGCTGGCGTTCGGGTTGGGTGGGGGGCCGGCGGTCACGGTGGTGACCTTTCTCGCTGCGTACAACGTCGGGCATCTGGCGCTGCGGATCTGGGGGCTGCATGTGGGCTATGCGCGAGGCATGCAGGTCGCGCGTTCGCTGGGAACGCCCGTGCTGCGCCTGGGATCGACGTGGGTGAGCCGGGCCGGGGCGGCGCTGGCCGGGATCGCGATCCCGCTGGCGATCGCGCGGGGCATGGGGCAGGCG
>JACMLI010000307.1 GCA_014379705.1 Gemmatimonadaceae bacterium | reverse complement strand
GCTGGCGGCGATCGGGCGCGCGCTGCAGTCGGCGCCCTACCAGCTCGCGTTGCAGCGCCACGCGGGGCCGCACCCCCTCGACGGCGGCGTGCTGGTGTTCGACATCCCCTCCATCACGTCGGGGGCGGCCTATCCGTGGCTGTACACCCGCTACGGCGTGTACGCGTCGCAGGTGCGGATCAGCCTCCGCCCGGTGCCTAACGACCCGTCGTCGGCGGAAGTGACGCTCAACCTCGACCTGCGTCGCGGGCTCAAGCTGAACCTGGTCTCGAGTGCGGCGATCACGGCCGGCATCGGGGGGGCGAGTGGCGTGGCCACGGCCGTCTTTGCAACGAAGGCCCTGGCCATGGCGGCCGCGGTGGCCGCCCTGCCGGTTCTGGGGGCGATGGCCGTGGCCATGGGGCTGGGCGTCGTGGGCTTCGGGGTGGCGCAGCGCTACGGATGGAAGAAGACGCGAGAAGAACTGGAAGGGGTTCTCACCGCGATCGAAAATGATGTGCGCAGCGAGGAACTCTTCGGCGTGCCCTCCGGCCGCATGCTCCCGGCGCCGCAGGCGCCCGCCAACGACCTCTCGTGGATCGGCGGGGGCGGGTGAACCCAGCGGGCGCCCGGGGCGCGCGACCGCCCCGTTAGATTTGCCCGCCATGCATCCACGCCTCCAGGAACTCCTCGACTACACCGAGCAGGCGCGCGCCGACCTGCTCGCGCTGGTACAGCCACTGTCCGCCAAGGCATGGGACGCCCGGGCCCGCGCCGGCGGATGGACGGTCCGGGAGATCGTCGGGCACCTGCAGCTCGTGGAGGACTCGAGCGTGCGCGCCCTCTTCCGCAGTTTCCGCCGGGCGCGCGACGCCGGGTTGGGGAAGGAACAGGAAGGCGTGAGCCTGCTCGACTCACTGGACTGGTCGCGACTCCCCGTGGTCGTGCTGCCGGTGCACGCGCCGGCGTTCACCACGCCTAACGAACCCCAGGCCCCCGACGCCCTGTACGACGGGCTCGCGCGCAGCCGCCAGGGGTTGCGCACCTGGGCCGCGGAGGCCGATGGCTTCGCCCTCGCCGATGTGCACTTCCCCCATCCCGCCCTCGGCAACATCAACCTGTACCAGTGGGTGCTGATGATCGGGCAGCACGAGCGTCGGCACATCGCGCAGATCCAGCGCGTGCTCGAGGACGCGGCGAACGACACGCCCTTCACCAACCGGGTGGGGAGCACGCTCGAGGAGGGGGCGCGCTACAGCGCGTCGCTCCTCGCGTTGCTCGGCGATCGCGATCCGCTCACCGTGTGGGCCGAGAGCCCCGACGCGATCGCCGCGCTCGTGGCCAATGTCAGCGAGGCCGACGCGACGCGCCCCGAGAAGCCCGGCAAGTGGAGCATTGCCCAGGTCGTCTCCCACCTCGTCGACAGCGAGATCGTCTACGGCTATCGCGTGCGGCTCATCGTCGCCGAGGATTCCCCGCCGATCCAGGGCTACGACCAGGACCTGTGGGCCACGCGACTGCACTACACGTCGGATGCGCCGCTCGAGACCCTCGTGATGGAGTTGCGCGTGCTGCGTGGCCGGAACCTCCGCTTCATTCGGGGCCTGTCGGCCACCGAGCGGGCGCGCGTGGGGATGCATAACGAGCGGGGGTCCGAGAGCGTCGACCTCGTCGTGAAGCTCCTCGCCGCGCACGACATCCTGCACCGGAACCAGGTAGCGCGGATCAAGCAGGCGCTCGGGATCGCGGGGTGACGCGGATCGTGCAACGCGTGGCGGGGACGTACGCCGTCGCTCGCCTCGCGCCCACGGTGGGGTGGCCCTGGTGGGCGACGCGCTCGACCGCCTTTGCGAGCGTCACGCGCACGGTGGCGGAGACATCGGTGGTGTGCGAGGCGTCACTCGTGCCGGCCGGGGAGCGCGCGGAGCGCGACTTCTCGCTCTGGATGGTGCAGGGGCCGATCCCGTTCGATGCCGTCGGCGTGCTCGCGTCGATCGTGCAGCCGCTGGCTGCGGCGTCGATCAGCATCTTCTCCGTCTCGACCTTCGACACCGACTACCTGCTGGTGCCGTGCGCGGAAGTCGATCGTGCGATCGCGGCATGGCGTGCCGCGGGGCACGACGTGCACGACGCTCCCACCGTCATCCCGGACAAGCGAACGGAGTGAGCACAGATCCGGGACCCAGAGTCGTTAGGTTCCGGCTGTACAACGACACCGGTCCCGGTTCTCGGCTCGCTGGCG
This sequence comes from Gemmatimonadaceae bacterium, assembly GCA_014379705.1. Taxonomy (GTDB): domain Bacteria; phylum Gemmatimonadota; class Gemmatimonadetes; order Gemmatimonadales; family Gemmatimonadaceae; genus RBC101. The sequence goes on along the minus strand of JACMLI010000307.1, from coordinate 5,332 downwards.
CTCGCCGGACCGGGATGACGTCATTGGGTACGATCCGGCCCTCTCGGCAACGTCAGCACGAAGGTCGCGCCCTCGCCCTCGGCGCGGCGCGCCACCAGGTCGCCCCCCATGCCCCGTGCCAGCTCACGGCTGATCGCCAGGCCGAGGCCCACTCCCTGCGTCCGCGCCGGGTCCGCCCCCGCCTGCACGAAGGGCTCGAAGATGTCGTCGAGGCGCTCCGCCGGAATGCCAGGCCCCGAGTCCGCCACGACGACATGGACCAGCGTCGCCGACACGTCCGCCCGCATGGAGATCGTGCCGTCGACCGGCGTGTGCTTGATCGCGTTGTCCAGCAGGTTGAGCAGGACCTGCTGCACCTTTTCGCCGTCGGCGCGCATCGTGTGCGCGCTGTCGGTGAGCGCGCACGTGTAGTGCAGCCGTCGAGCGTTGAGCTGTGGCTCCACGAGGGACTCGATCGATCCCATGCACGCGGCGAGCGGCACCGTCGTCACGTCGTACAGCACGCGCCCGGCGTCGAGGCGCACGAAGTTCAGCACGGAGTTGATCAGCCCGAGGAGGTGCCGCTGGTTCCGCCGGATCTTCTGCAGGTCGCTCACCTGCTCCGGGGTGATCGGTCCGCGCAGCCCCAGCTCGAGGAGTTCCGCGTAGCCCGCAATCGCGTTGAGCGGCGTGCGCAACTCGTGGCTCATCATGGCCAGGAAGTCGCTCTTTGCCTGGCTCGCACGCTCGGCAGCAAGGCGCGCACGCTCGGCTTCCTCGCGCGAGCGGTGTTCCCCGGCGAGCAATCGCGCGTTGTCGAGGGCCAGGGCCGCGAGGTGGCCGACGCGCTCGGCGAGGGCAAGGTCCGTCTGGTCGAAGCGGTGGCGAGAGCCCTGCGTCCCCATCGCCAGCGCGCCGAGCATGTTGCCGCGCGCCTGCAGCGGCACCATCAGGACGCTGGTTGTCGACGTCTCGCGCACCAGCTGGGCAATCGCCATCGACGCCTCGTCGGTGCCTTCGCCCGAGAGGACGGACGCGTCCGGCACGAGGACCGAGCGCCCTTCAGTGATTGGGGTCCAGATCGGGTGCCACGGCGTGTGGTCGATCGGGTGACGTGAGTCGAAGGCAATCAGCGCTTCCCTTGCCCCGGCGGCCGTGGACTCGAGGGCCATCACGCCGATGCTCCCCCCTTCGCGCTTCACGAACACCACCGCGATGTCGGCCAGGTGCGGCACGACGCGTTCGACGAGCTGGGCGATCGTGGCCTGCACGTTAGGCGTGGCGCCGAAGGCCGCCCCCGACTCCGCGAGGAGTCGCTCCCCACGTTGGGCGCGCTCCTGTTCCGTGGTGTCCTGCACGATGACAGCCGTGCCGCCACGGACGGGATACGCGTGTCCCGAGTAGCGCGAGTTCGCATAGACACCCTGGGCCACGAAGCTCACCGCGTGCCCGGTGCGGCGCGACTCGAGCATGGCGTTGTGCATGCTTCCCCCCGCCAGTCGCGGGAAGACGTCCCACAAGGACTGGCCGATCAACCCCTCGGCATCCACGCCAAGCCGCTGGAGGAACACGCGCATCGCGGGATTGATGCGCACGTAGTGCCACTCCTCGTCGGCGACGAAGTGCATGTCCGTCATATGGTCCAGCGCCTCGCTCAACGTCGCGGCGGCGTCCTGGGCTTCATGACGGGCACGCCGCTCCTGCTCGAAGAGCGTCGCGCGGTCGAGCGCGATGGAGCACTGCTGGCTCACCGCGTTCAGCAGCTCGCGATCGGAAGCGCTCAGCTCGCGCCCGACGGGAAAGGTGATGATGAGTGCCCCGCGCAGGCGCTCGCCGACGGCCAGAGGAAGGGCGGCACGTGCCCCCGCATTCTTGAGCAGCGGGATCCCGGGGGCGGCCTCGATCATCTCGCTCGCCCGCTCGAAGAAGATGGGCGTCTTGTCCCGGATGAATCGTCCCGCGAGGGGGAACGTGTCCAGCGGGAGTCGGGGCACCCCCTCGGCGAGCTCTTGCGGATAGTTGCGGGAGTACGCGATCCGAACGTGCGTCCCTTCCGGATCCGGGATGAACACCGCTCCGGCCACCGCCCCGAGCAATTCCACCGTCGTGTCGACGGAGGCGCGCAGCACGTCCTTCGTTTCCACCAGCGGCGCCAGGATAGCGGCGAGCCGGCGAAGCAGCGCGTCAGGAAGTGCAGCGGCAGCGTCCAGCGGAGGCGGCTCAGGTCTGACGTGCATCGTGGCAGGGAGGGAACAGCGGAGGTCGCCTCCAAGTGTCAGTCGCGGAACGCGAACCGACAACTCGGGGAACTCCTAGTCCGTCACACTGCCATTCAATGCGTCGAAAGTCGAGCGCCAGTCAGGTTGACCGGATCCGACTGAAAGCCCTAGGCGGCGTCGGCCCCCGGAGGGGTCTCGGTCGCGCCGTTGTCCCGACTGCGCGTGAGCCAGCGGATGACCCACACAATGGCGATGATGGGTAAGGCGATCTTGAGCGCCAGCAGCCCCATGCTCACGATCCACATCGTGAAGGTGAGGAGCGCGCCACCGACGACGACCACGAGGATCAAGGGGAGACCGATCACCGCGAGGACGATCAACAGCGGGATTGCCAGCACCGCCAGCATGATCAGGAGCGGGATTCCGACCGCCTTGAGGAGGAAGGCGAGCGGGAGCAACCAGCCCAGGCTCCCGAGGATCTTGAGCAGGGACTTGATGAGCGCCCACTTGACGAGAATGGCCTTCAGGAACGCCCACATGGTTGGCCTCGAGGGTTGCGCCGGGATGTGCACCTTACGCGCCTCGCCGGGGACGGTTTCATGATCACTCTCGGTTGAATGGGCGAGAGCAGGGCAGCCGCAGGCGGGCTAGTTTTCACAGCGCCTTCGCCTCGCCACCCCCCCGCATGCCAGAGCCCGAGAAGCCGAAAAAGAAGGTCAACATGTCCCGCGCCTGGTCCGAGGCCCGGGCCCTGCTCTGGGAGCACCGCCGGTCGCTCACCATCGGGTTGATCCTGATGATCGTGAATCGGCTCACCGGCTTCGTGCTGCCGGCCAGCTCCAAGTACCTGATCGACACGGTCATCGGGCAGAATCGCTTCGACATGCTCTGGCCCCTCGCCCTCGCCGCCGGCGTGGCGACGCTGATCCAGGCGGTGACGTCGTACTCGCTGGCCCAGGTGGTGAGCATCGCGGCGCAGCGAGCGATCACCGACATGCGCATCGCCGTACAGCGCCATGTCCTGCGCCTCCCCGTATCGTATTTCGACGGCACCAAGACCGGGGTGCTGATCTCGCGCATCATGACCGATGCCGAAGGCGTACGAAACCTCGTCGGCACGGGGATTGTGCAGCTCGTCGGTGGCTTTCTCACCGCGATCATCGCGCTCGGCGTGCTCTTCTACCTCAACTGGCACATCACGGCCCTGACGATCGTCCTCCTCGCGGCCTTTGGGTGGATGATGGCGGTCGCTTTCAAGCGCCTGCGCCCGGTCTTCCGCAAGCGCGGTGAGATCAACGCCGAAGTCACGGGACGCCTCGCCGAGAGTGTGGGCGGCGTGCGTATCGTGAAGGTCTACACGGCAGAAGAGCGCGAGGAGAAGACGTTCATCGAAGGCGCCGAGCGCCTGTTCGAGAACGTGAAGGCCACGATCCGCGGCACGTCGGCCGTCGGGGCCGGCACGACGGTGATCGTCGGCGTGATCGGCGTGCTGCTCATCGTGATGGGGGGACGAGCGATCGGCAACGGCGACATGACGCTGGGCGACCTGTTCATGTACGTCTTCTTCATCGGCATGGTCGCCGCACCACTCGTCGGCATCGCGTCCATCGGCACGCAGATCACGGAAGCGTTCGCGGGGCTCGATCGCATCCGTGAGATTCGCGACATGGAGACGGAGGACGCGCGCGACGCCGAGAAGGGCGCGGTGCCCGCGGTGCGCGGTGAAGTCGAGTTCCGGAATGTGAGCTTCGAGTACGTGGAAGGCGTGCCGGTGCTGCGCGATGTCTCCTTCCGCGCCCCCGCCGGATCCACCACCGCACTCGTCGGCTCGAGCGGCGCGGGCAAGAGCACGCTGATCGGGCTCGTGATGGCGTTCAGCCGGCCCAGGAGCGGTGAGATCCTCGTCGATGGCCAGCCGCTCTCCGGCTTGCGCCTGCGCGACTACCGGCGGCACCTCGGCGTCGTGATGCAGGACAACTTTCTCTTCGACGGCACGGTGCGGGACAACCTCGCGTATGCGCGCCCCGAGGCGACCGACGAGCAGGTCCGGCACGTGGCGCGCATCGCGCACGTCGACGAGTTCGTGGAAAAGTGGGAGAAACAGTACGAAACGGTGGTTGGCGAGCGCGGCGTGAAGCTCTCGGGAGGCCAGCGGCAACGCGTGGCGATTGCGCGTGCCATCCTGGCCGATCCGCGGATCCTGATCCTCGACGAAGCGACGTCGAGCCTGGACAGCGAAAGCGAGGCGATGATCCGCGACGGGTTGCGCCGGCTGCGGCAGGGCCGCACCACATTTGTGATCGCCCACCGGTTGTCCACGATCGAGAGCGCGGACCAGATCCTGGTGGTCGAAGAGGGGCGTATTGTGGAGCGGGGCACCCACGCCGACCTCATGACCCTGGGGGGGCGCTACCGGGAACTCCACGACACCCAGTACGGCGTGGAGCGCGACCGGTACGTGAACCCCGGGGAGGATTTCACGACGCAGGCGAGCGCCGATCAGGACGTGGTCAGCCCCTCCCCGGCGGCGGGACGCTAGGGAGCGCCAGGGCTAAAGGCGGGGCGCAGGGCCAGCGCCGTGACTGGGTGACGGCAATCTCGTCCTTCCTGTGAGCCCCGGCATGTCCACGTTCACTCAACAGCCCACCCCCCGCGTCTGCCTGCCGCGCGCCCTGCACGACTTCGTCGTGGAGATGGCGATCGCTGTGCACAAGCGGTCCATCTATCCAGCGGGCCATCCCATCATGATGGGGGCCGTGGGGTTGGTGTACACGCGACTGGCGGAGGTCCTGCAGGAGCGCGCGGATCTCTCCATCGGCGTTGCCGAGCGACGCCTGATCATCGCTGGGGTCTGGAGTGACGCTGATCACCCCCTGCTGTCGGAGTTCGCCGGGCGGCTGAGCGCCCACCTCGTGGGCGCAATCCGCTTCGCGCGAGGGGTATCGCGCGAGGAGCTCGACGCGTTCCTCGACGCTGCGGCGCAGCCCGTCGACGAGGCCATGGATCCGCTGGGCACCCGCCGGGAAGCGAGTTCGGACCACGTCACCCTCCTCCCCATCGCCTTCGAGCGACTCGGGCTACTTGAGGGGCAGACACGCGCGATAGACGACGGTCACGAGAACGCGACGTGGCAT
>JACMLI010000034.1 GCA_014379705.1 Gemmatimonadaceae bacterium | reverse complement strand
CGGCGGCAACCATCACGGCCTCGACCAGCTCGGGGGTCGCCACCGGTGAACGCGTGGGACCCAGCGGCGTGATCGTCGATGACCTCAAAGGTCGGCCCATCGCCGCAGGAGATTGTGATAGACGCCGGTGAGCTGGACGAGCGCTGGATGCTGAGGCAAGTCGGGGGTGATGCCCTGGATGACGCTGTCGAGATCGAAGAGGAGCGAGCGCTCGCCATCGTCGCGCACCATGCTCTGGATCCAGAAGAAGGAGGCGACGCGCGCCCCGCGCGTCACCGGTCGCACGTGGTGCAGGCTGGACGCCGGGTAGAGCACCATGTGACCTGCCGGGAGCTTCACGTTATGCACTCCGTACAGGTCCTCCACGACAAGCTCGCCGCCATCGTACTCGTCAGGCGACGCCAGGAAGAGCGTGGCGGAGAGGTCGGTGCGCACCTTGTGCGGTGTGCCCGTGACGGTGCGAATCGCATTGTCGACGTGCGTACCGAACGAGTGTCCGCCTTCGTAGCGATTGAACAACGGCGGAAAGACCTTCAGCGGGAGCGCCGCCGAGATGAAGAGGGGATTCACGCCAAGGGCCCGCAGGATCACCTCGCCCAGTTGCTGGGAGACAGGGTGATCTTCCGGGATCTGCATGTTCCGCTTGGCCCTGGCCGACTGGTGCCCGGCGGTGACGTTGCCGTCGACCCACGCGGATTCATCGAGCAGCGTCCGCGCGTCGTGCACCTGCTGCGCGGTGAGGACGTCGGGGATGTGGAGAAGCATCGGGGGGATGAAAGGCGATGCGAACCGCCGGCCGCGAAGCGCGACCGGCGTGCCGCCGCAGGTCAGAACTTCACGCTGGTCGACAGTCGCACCGCACGTCCCGACGCCGGCACCCAATAGCGTCCGGAGTCGTAGTACGTGGCGTCGGTGATGTTGATGAGGTTGACGCGTACCTCAACGTTCCTGCCCACCGGCATCATCGCGTCGGCATCGTAGGCCCAATACGCCGGTACTTTCTGCGTGGCGGAGCGCAGGCGTTCACCCACGTAGCGGACGCCACCGCCGATGTCCATCTCCCAGGGCAGCTTCGCCGTGGTGAACAGGTTCAGCGTGTGCTTCGGCGTGTTGGGGATGACGGTGCCGTCCTGTCCCGCGTTGCCCTTGATGATCTCGCCATCGAGCCAGGTCCACCCACCGAAGAGCAGCCAGTTCTCGCGCAGCACGCCGCTGACGCCCAGCTCCGCGCCATCCACGCGTTGCTGGCCAGCGAGGACCAGCGTGGCCCCCGACGGGTCCGTCGGGTCGGTGATGCGGGCGTTGGTCTTGTCGGTGCGGAAGAGCGCGGCCGTGACGAGCATGCGGTTGCGCCCCACCTCCCACTTGGTGCCGACTTCGTAGCTGCGGTTCCTCTCGGGGTCGAGGTTGATCGCGCCGCGCGTGTCGAGCGAGAGCAGCTCACCCGTCGGATTGAACGACGTGCCGTACGCGAAATAGACGCTGCCACGTTCGACCGGCTTGTAGACGGTGCCCGCGCGCCACGTGAGCGCGTCGCTGTCCTTCTTTGGCAACTCATTGCTCAGGGAGTCCTTGTACTGCGGACTGAAACTGTCGTAGCGGAGTCCGCCGCTGACTTCCCAGTGTTCGCCGAACTTCATCGTGTCGAACGTGTAGACGCCGACGGCTTCGGCCACGGCGCTGCGACGTGGGCGTCCTTCGCGCTTCGTGCCGGTGAACACGTCGTTCGGACTCGGGTTCGTGAGGTTCACGCGCGGCAGGGCCCCCGTGAGCACGTAGGCCGCAAAGCGCGAGCGTTCCCGCGAGATGTCGACGCCGCTCACCACCGAATGCTCCACGCTGCCCGACTTGAACCCCGCGTTGAGCACGGTCTGGTTCGAGACATTGTGGTCGAACGTGATGTGCGACGGCGCCCGCCGGGTGCCATCGGCGTTGGCCGAGGAAACAATGCGATGCACGTCGGCCTGGCTCACCGACGTCTGGTTGCGCAGCGTCAACTGCGGCCCGAAGGAATGGGTGACGCGCAGCCCGCCCTGGTCGGCGCGCACTTCCTCGAAGTCGAGGTTGCGGATGCCGAAGTACTTGTGGGTGTCGATGCTGTCCGGCGGCGCACCGACGGTGTTGTTGTAGCCGTACGACGGCGTGTTGTCCTGGTTCGACTTCAGGTACTCGAGCGTCACCTGCGTCTTCGAACCGATGCCGATGCCGATCGACGGGGCGATGCCCCACGACTTGTTCTGAATGACGTCGAGGCCGGGCACGCCCGTGTCCTGCCACTGCGCGTTGAGCCGGACGCCCACGCCACCAAGGCCGATGCTGTCGAGCGGCTGGTTCACGTCGATGGTCGTGCGCTTGTAGTCACCCGAGCCTGCGCCGATCACGGCCGAGTACGCGGCGCCCGCCTGCGGCGTCTTGGTGACGAGGTTGATCGAACCGCCCGTCGAGCCGCGCCCCGAGTAGACGGAGCCCGGCCCCTTCGAGACTTCGATCTGCTCGATGTTGAACGTCTCGCGCGAGTAGCCACCCACGTCGCGCACGCCGTTCACGAACATGTCGCTGCGGGCGCTGAAGCCGCGGATGTTGAAGTTGTCACCCGGCGTCGCGCCGCCCTCGCCAGCATTCACCGTCAGGCCGGCCACGTTGCGCACCGCGTCACGCAGTGAGGTGATTCCCTGCGTCTCGAGCAGTTGCCGAGGCACCACCGTGATGGTCTGCGGAATGTCGCGCACCGGCTCGGTATACTTGGCCGACGACGCCGCGGTCACGTTGCGACCGATGACGGTCACGTTCTCCAACCGGTTCGCGGACACGTCTCCGATCTGCAGTCGCACCGTGCGGGCGTTGGCAAAGCGATACGTGACACCGGATCCAGTGAGGATCTTCTGGAGAGCTTCCTGGAGGGTATGTGTGCCGGTGACACCACCCGACATCTGGTCGACGACGACAGCGCCCGGATCGAGCACCTGGAGCCCGTTCTCCCGGGCGAAGAGCGCGAGGACTTCGCTCAGCTTGCCCGTGGGAATCTGGAATTCCTTCGTGGCGCCCCTCGCGCTTGGCGTGGGGGTGGGGGCCTGTGCCCCGACGGATACCGGATTGCCGCCAAGTACGGCAGTCGCGAGAAGGACGCCGGTCAGCGCCCACTCGCCGATGGTAGTGCCGCGCAGGCTCGCAGCAGGCTGCGGATCGGTCAATGCGTTGGGCGCGCGCAGGTCGCCCTCTTCCCAGTTCTTCTTCATGGTGCGAACGCTCCTCCCGGGGGTGAGGCGCAGTGTCCAGCGCGCGCCCGAGCCCCCGAGAGGCAAGTCAGGGACCATTTCTAAAGAGTTGTTCATCTTTCTTTGTGGATAGTTCACGCAGGGTTCATCAATGTGTTCATCAGGAGTTTAACTGGCGAAGGGATAACGGTTTGGGCGTTTGCCGCGATGTGACGAGCGATTTGGGCGGCTCGGACAACCCTGCTGCCGGTCTGACGCCTCCGTGCAACGCATCGCAGAACGCATGCGACACCGTTGCAGAAACTGAGGCGGCGACAGTCCGGCAAGCCCGCCGTTGCCAGCGTGTTACGCGGATGGATGGTGCGGCTGCGGGGCCGGCCCGCCGCACCCTTTCCGGTCCCCCCAACGCCTTCCCAGGATCAGCGCCGTTCGCGTCGCTCGACGGCTCGGAAGGGCCGATCGCCGGGGGGGACGAGACGAACATCCAGGACAACGTGCTTGTCCTTGGGAAGTTGGTCGTCCAGGGCGATCATGTGCGCATCGCGCACGGCGCCACGCTCATCGGTCCGGTGTCCAGGAGCCCAGCGCCGTTGTCGATCACTCCACGAGGGGACGTCGCAACGCAAAGTGATCGATGATGCGCTCTGCAACGTCTGCCGCTGACAGCGACGTGACCTCGAGGCGCAGCCAGTCGGCGCGGCTGTCATAACGGCCGCAGGAATTGAGCTGGTAGCGCGCATCGTCGTCGAGCAGGCGCCGCCGCGACACGTCGACATTTCGCTTTGAGGGCTTCTCGGCCAGCCGGAACTCCGTCTCGTTGCGCCGCAGGCGCTCTTCCTGCGTTGCCTCCAACTCGACGAAGGACACGCGACTCCCCCGATCGCGAAAGACCTTTGCATAGGCTTCCACGGCTTCCTCATCCCGAGGGTCGTCGAAGGCCCACACATACGTGAAGATGAGCCCCGGAAGATCGCTGGCTGCCACCTCCTGGAAGATGCGGCGCCGGAGGTCACCCACCAACCGCTGAAAGGGAGGCGTGCCGTAGGGGAAATACTGCAGGACGAACTCGATGCTCTGATGGTTGTGAAATAGCCGGAAGCCTGTACGCTTCGCGAGTTCGTGCCCGACCGTCATCTTCCCCACCGCGGGCGGACCGACGATAAACACCAGCCCCGGCGTCACGACCCCTGGACGGTGATAGTGATGCTGCCCAGTTCGCCGTATCGCTTCCCCTTGAGCAGGGCTTCCGCCACCCCCGCCCGCAGGCCGGTTGCGACCCCTGTGTTGGCATCGACGCGAATGATCGTCGCGTCACTCGAGCGCCACGTGTACGTGTCCCCCAACGGTTGCGTGCCGCCGCAGCCGACGAGCCCCACGCGCGGCGGGAACGTCGACTGGCCGACGCGAATGGCGTCCAGAGGCGGCGAGATGCTCACCTGGATGTTGTCTTCGTCGCAACCGCCACACGACGCGGTGACCATGGTCCCCGCCGAGAAGCAACAACTCATCACAAGGACGTACAACGGACGGCGCACGAACGGCTCCCGTGAATAGACGCTCGCCAATCTCGCGACCGGGGTTTGCCACAGCCAGAGCGCCCGATGCGAAGATCTCCCGCGCGAGGACCCTACGCGAACGCGTTGTGCATCGGCGCTCGGCAGGTTCAGTCCCTTCACGCTCCAACGAGCCTACTGCAGCGCCGCCGTCAACCGAGCAAGGTTGTCGAGCAATTGAACGAGGTAGGGCCGGCGTCGCCACGCGGCGAGGTCGATGGAATCGGTGTGGGCTCGATACACCGCCTCCACGCCGCGCAGCGCCGACACGACGTCGCGATCATAGGCGAGGAGCGTGATCTCGAGGTTGAGCGTGAGCGACCGCATGTCGAGGTTGCTCGAGCCAATCATCGCCATGTCGTCGTCCACCGTCATGTGCTTGGCATGCAGCAGGACCGGGCGGCGCAGGAGGCGGATTTCGACGCCGGCGACGAGCAGCTGCTCGTAGTACGACCGTTGGGCGTGGGACACCAGGAACTGGTCGCCGATCGCCGAGGAGTACAGGGTGACGACGACGCCGCGCTGTGCAGCGCTCGTGATGGCGGTCATCAAGGCGTCGTCCGGCACGAAGTACGGACTCGTGATCACGAGCCGTTCCCGCGCCGCGTGGATCAGGGCCACGAAGACCTTGAGGTTGTTGTCGTCGACGTATCCGGGGCCGCTCGGCAGGACCTGGCCGAGCGCATTCCCTCCCCGCATCCGCGGGACGTCCGGTGCGCCAAGGAGTTCACCGGTCTCCGTGTACCAGTCGGTGCGGAACACCGCGTCCAGTTCCGCGACGAGCGGACCGGTGACGCTCGCGTGCAGGTCGATGTAATACAGCCCCAGCCGACGATTGCGCGCCACGAGGTAGCTGCGATCGATCATGTTCATCGATCCCGTGAAGCCGATCGCGCCATCGACCACGAGGATCTTCCGATGATTGCGAAGGTCGGGGCGATTCCAGTGATTCGAGAAGGGTCGCAGGGGGAGTGTCCAGTGCCACGCGACCCCGGCCCTCGTCAGGCGCTCCTTCATCTGCACCCGCCCCGGATACTTGCGCGAGCCGATGTGGTCGGCGAGCAGTCGCACCTTCACGCCCCGACGCACCGCGTCCTCGAGCGCGGTGAAGAACGGCTCCGTGGTCGCATCCATCGCCAGGATGTAGAACTCCACGTGCACAAAGCGTTCGGCGCTGCGCACGGCATTCGTCATGCGTCGAATCGCGTCATCGTAGTCCGGGAGGACCTCGATTGTGTTCCCGATGCACAGCGGCAGCCCTCCGAGCGCGGTCGCGAGCCGCACCGCCGGCGCGGCGCGCTCTGGCACTGGAGGGTCGAAGACCGGCGCGAGGATGGGATCGTGCTGCACGCTCGCAACCGCGGCCGCGATGCGCGCGTCGAACCCGCCCTGCAATGCGCGTCGCTTGCGCGAAAGCTTTGGCGACCCGATGAGCCAGAACAGGAGGAGGCCGAGGTACGGGACGAGGAAGATGAGCATCAGCCATGCGGTCGCCGACCCCGGTCGGCGATTGCGCGGCACCACGAAGAGCGAAGCGAGGACGATGAGCCACGACAGCACGTAGGCTGCCGCGGTCGCCACTCCCCAGAAGGGCATGTTCATCACGGCGGCGTACCGGTGCCCTCCCTGCGGAAAACGACCTTGCCGTTGAACAGCGTCATCATGCAGCGCATCTCCTTGAGCTCGTCCGTCGGTACGGAGTAGGGGTCGCGGTCCCACACGGCCAGGTCCGCGTACTTCCCGACTTCAATCGAGCCAACCTTCTTCTCGAGGAACATCTGGCGTGCCGGCCAGATGGTGAACGACTTGAGTGCCGTGCGCACGTCGACGGCTTCGGCGGTGCCGAACGCGTGCTTGCCATGAACACCGAGCATCGTTTCGCGGGCAACCGAGGCCCACAATCCATAGCGCGCTGCGAACGGCGTGACCGGAAAATCGGAGCTGCCGGCCCAGATGATGCCGCGTTGCGCGAAGGTCTTGAATGGATTCAGCCGCGCGTTGCGCCCCGCGCCGAAGTTGCCGGCGTAGGTATCGCCGATCCACCACATGAACGTCGCCGACGGCTCCGGATAGCTGGCGTCGAGGCGGCGCTGCAGGTCGGCCATGAGGTCCAGGGCATGGTCCGTCGGGATGTTGGCGTGGATGATCCCGTGGCGACGTCCTGGCTGCGGGTTTGCAGCGAGTGCGGCGGCATAGCTGTCCATCGTCCAGTCGATCCCGCGGTCACCGATCGAGTGCACGCTCACATGGAAGCCGGCGTCGTGGTACGCCTTCACGAGCGCGCGCAACGTGTCCGGGCTGAAGGCCGGATAGCCACGATTGTCGCGGTCGACCTCCACCAGGTTCTTGTTCCAGTCGGCGTACATCCACGCCGTGCGGGCGCCACCGCTGCCGTCGATGTAGAGCTTGATGCCGCCCGAAATGACGTGATCGTCCCCTGTCGACTCGTACGGCTTCGTCGTGGCCGCCCGCTCGGCAATCACCCGCTCGGCGTTGGCCATCGAGCGACCGCCATGCCACAGGGCGAACACACGCAGCGGCAGGGCGCTGTCGGCTGCAAGCCGCTGGTAGGCATCCCAGTTCGCCTGCACGATGCCGGGATCCTTCACCCCGGTCATGCCTTCGGCGCTCAGCTCGCGCGCGAGCGCGGCCATCGCCTCGCGCAGCTGCTCCGGCGTTTCCCCCGGCGGCAGGCCACTCACCAGGGACATCGCGCCTTCCTTGAGGACGCCCGTGGGCGTGCCGTCGGGGAACCGGTCGATCGTGCCGCCAGGAGGATCCTTCGTGTCGCGCGTGACCTTCGCGGCGGCGAGGGCGGCGCTGTTGGCCGTCAGGTAGTGGCCCGTGGTGTGCCCGAGGATCACGGGGTGTCCCGCGGATACGTCGTCGATGTCCCGGGCCGTGATGAGCCGGCGTTCCTCGAGCTTCCCTTCATCCCATCCGCGACCGAGCACCCACGCACCCGCCCGAGCGGCGGCCACGCGCCTGGCGAGGACGGCGCGCACATCGGCCATGGTCTTCACCGCCGGATAGCTCACGTCGAAGACGAACATCCGCTCCCACGCCCCGCCGGAGAAATGCATGTGAGTGTCCATCAACCCAGGGGTGACCGCGGCGCCCTTGAGGTCGATGCGTTCCGTCGCCGAGCCCGCGAGTGCCTCGATCGCGCTGTCGGTTCCCACCGCGAGGATCTTGCCGTCCTTGATGGCGATGGCCTGGGCGATGCGGTCCGCGGAGTCGACGGTGATCACCTTTCCATGGAGCAGCACGATGTCGGCGTCGCTCGCGCTGGATCGTGCGCACGCTGCAAGGGCGGTCGTGACGCAGCACAGGGCCATCGTGAGGCGTCGAAGGGTCAACCGGTCGTTCATGTGTTTGGCTCGGCTTGGCACGATGCGAAGTTCGTACCCGTCGCGAGCGCCGTCCAGCATGGGGTACGGGGCTCGCAGGCCCTGGAGGTGGGCGTGAATGCGAGGTACCGCACACGATTCACACAATGCCTCCCGCGTGGCGCAATTCGCGTTCTCCCCTGAGAGAGAGGTCCACCGTGCCCTTGCGGCACTAAGCGGACGCAGCTGGCACAACGGGATGGAACCGCGGTATGAAGCCCTGATCCTCTGGGCCAATGTCCCTCCATCTTCGCCCTCCCATGTCCATCTTCCGGTCAGTCATCGACACGTTTACGCTCGGTTCCGAGCGCCCGATACGCCGGCTTCTTGCGTACTACGCCATCCTCGCCTCCCTGGGCGCGCTGGTGTTCTGGCTCTGGCCTGCCGCCGGCGCATTGCTCTTCGATGAAGCGACGCAGGCCGCCACGGAAACGCCCTACCTGCTGCAGGATGGCCTTGGCGCGGCGCTCAGTTCCACGGTGTCGCCGGGCGTACCGTCGACGGTGCAGCAGCTGCTACTGACCGCGTTGTCCCTTGTGGGTGCGATCGGCCTGATGCTCCCGGTCTCATGGGTGTACATGTCGGCGCGTAACGTGCGCGGGCACAACCAGGCCGTTGTGCAGACGCTCATCATCCTGCCGATCGTCGTGGCCGGCATCGTGTTCGTCGTACGCAACAGCCTGGCCCTCGCCTTCAGCCTCGCCGGCGTCGTGGCGGCGGTGCGCTTCCGCACCACGCTCCGCGATGCGCGCGACGTGGTGTTCATCTTCCTTGCCATCGCCGTGGGCTTCGCCGCCGGCGTCAGCATGCTCGGAGCGGGCACGCTCGTCTCCATCATGTTCAACTTCGTCGTGCTGCTCACATGGCGGTACGACTTCGGGCGCAGCATGCTCGCCCCGACGGCCGCCTCACAGTGGCGCGATCCGCTCTCGTCCCTCGCAGCGAGCAATGGCCACGCGCAGGTCCCCGATCGTGACCTCCTGCTCGCGCTCACGCCGACCAAGGTATCGCAGCTCGCCGATCGCTTCGAACGCGTGCGCGCCGTGATGGGGACCAACAAGGGCAAGCCCCGCTACAACGCCGTGCTGTCGGTGACGTCGGATCACGTGAGCGAGGCGCAGGCGCTCGTGCAGCGTGCCCTCGACCAGTGCGTGAAGCGTTGGGTCCTCGACGAAGTCGTCACGCATGCCGGCAAGCCGTCCGAGCTCTTTTATCTCGTCCGCGTTCCCCGCAGGACGACCCGCGACGAGATCCTCACCGCCGTGCGCGCCCAGGCCGCCGACAAGATCGGGGCCGCAGATCTCGAGATCGCCCAGTCATTCGAGGAAACGGAGGCCGCATGAAACGCGCCCGCCTCTTCTTTCTCGGCATCGTCGTCCTGACGCTGGTGGTGGCGTCGTGTCGTGGGGACGCCGAAGCCGCGTCGGCAGCACTCAGGCAGGAACGCGACCAGCGCACTGCGCGCCTCGCGAGCAAGCTCGCCGACAGTGCGACCAGCGACAGCACGCCACTCGCCCGGTGGATCCTGCCGAACGACCTCGCCGAGATCTCGGGACTCGTGCTCGCACCGGATGGACGCCTCTTCGCACACGATGACGAACAGGGACGCGTCACCGTGATCGATCCTCGCACCGGCTTCGTAGGCAAGGCCTTCAAGCTCAAGGGCAAGGATGTGCAGGAGGACTTCGAGGGCATCACGCTCGTGGATGACACGTTCTACATGGTCACGAGCCGAGGGAAGATCTACACGTTCACCGAGGGGCAGGACGGGAAGACGGTCCCGTTCAAGACGTACGACACGCGCCTCGGCAAGGAGTGCGAGTTCGAGGGCATCACGCATGACCCGACGACGTCGCAGCTCGTGCTGCCCTGCAAGCGACCAGGGGACCGCAACCTCCGCGACCAGGTGGTCATCTATCGGGTCGCTGTTCCCCTCGGTGAAGACCGTCCGCAGTTCCAGGCCGTGCCGATCGACGCGTTCCGCGGAACGCACGCGTGGAAGGAGTTGCAACCCACCGACATCGTGCGTGACTCGGTCACGGGCCACTTCATCATGGTGGCCGCGCCGCAGAAGGCACTGATCGAGCTCTCCCCGACCTTCGAGGTGGTGCGCGCGGTTCCGCTCCCCGCCGGGCATGACCAGGCGGAGGGCGTAGCGCTCACGAGAGATCGCGTCCTCATCATCAGTGATGAGGCCAAGGAGGGACCCGCCGCCATTACGCTCTACCGCTGGCCCATAGTCCGCCGGGATACACTCCCATGACCCCGCCCACTACCCTGCGCGTCGCGATTGCGGGCGCGTTGTCGTTCCTCCTTCCGCTGATCCTCGGCGCCCAGTCTCCCGAACATCCGAAGGAGCGTCGCAAGGCGCTGGAGCGCGTGATGTCGAAGGACAGCGTGCGCGTCGTGGCGAATGGACGATACGACGCGGGCAGGGTGCACCGCTTCTTTCTTGGCGACACCTACCGCGACATCTGGGAAACGCCGATCACCGTCCCCGTGATCGACCTCGCGCGTTTCGCCGGCGGCCTCAAGGCCACGGAGGAGGGGGGCGGGAACCAGACGCGTTCCCTCCGCTTCGAGTCGGCGGATGGCCGCACGTGGACCTTTCGGCCCCTCACGAAGGACAAGCTCTCCGTCGTTGAGCGCTTCGAGGGGAGCGTGATCATGGACCTGTTCAAGGACGGGCTCAGCGGCTCGTTCCCGGGCGCCCCCGTCGTCGCACCACCGTTCCTCGAGGCGGTTGGGATCCCGCACCCCCGGCCGCAGCTCATCGTGATGGCGGATGACGAACGACTCGGTGAGTTCCGCAAGGACTTCGCGCGGCGCCTCGGCACGATCGAAGAGCACGTGAGCGACTCGGACGAGGATCCGGGCTTTGCCGGGGCCGTGGACGTGATCGAGAGTGACAAGCTCCTCGAGCGGCTCAACACCAGGCCGAAACGCCATGCCGACGCGCGCCTCATGCTGAAGGCCCGCCTCGTGGACCTGATGCTCGGGGACACCGACCGCCATCGCGACCAGTGGAAGTGGGGCAAGATGAGCCCCGGGGATTCGCTCCTCACCCCTATCCCGCGTGACCGCGACCAGGTGCTCGCCACGCACGATGGACTGCTGCTCAACGGCGCCCGGATGTTGAAGCCGTACCTCGTCGTCTTCGACAGCACCTACCCGAAGATTGCCGACATGGTCGGCTTCGCGCGCGACCTCGATGATCGCATCCTGTCGGAGCTCGACTGGGCGGTGTGGGACTCCACCGTCGCGGTCGTCCAGTCGGCGATCACCGATTCCGTGATCCATGCCGGCCTCTATGGCCTGCCGCGCGAGTACCACCAACACCTGCCGGTGCTCGAGGGCAAGCTGCGCGCGCGCCGGGACCGGTTGCGCGTGGCGGCCCGTGACTACTTCGGCTCGCTCTCGCTGATCGCGAGCATCCACGCCACCGACGAACCGGATCGCGCGCGCCTGCACCGCGATCCGGATGGCTCCGTGCTCTTGCAACTCGGCTCCGGGACGTCTCCCTGGTATTCGCGACGCTTCCTTCCCGCGACGACGCAGGAGGTCCGGCTCTTCCTTCACAGCGGCGACGACACGGCAACCGTGACCGGTGCGGCCGGTTCTGGCATCGTGGTACGCGTCGTGGGTGGGGGTGGAGACAATGTGCTGCACGATTCCACCACGAGCGCGCCTGGGGGCCATGGCAAGACGCGTCTCTATGATCTGGGCAGGACGCCAGCTGAACGATACGAGCCCGACAGCGCGTTCAACCGCCTGCCGTGGTTGCGAGCACTGGGCACGCTGATCCCGCCGTCGAAGGACTGGGGGAAGACGACCGCACCCGTCGCCATGCTCGGCACGGGGCGTGGCCTCGGGATCGTTCCCGGCATCGGGATACGGCGGACCACCTACGGGTTCCGGCGCGTCCCCTACCTCAGCACAGTGGCGCTGACGGGTGAATATTCGACCGCCACGAGCGGGTACCGCCTGGCGACCGAGGGCGACTTCCGATTCGAGTCGTCGCGACTGCACCTCAGCGGCCGAGCGGAGATGAGCGAGTTCGAGGTCGTGAACTACTATGGACTCGGGAACGACGTTCCGTACACGCGCGACCCCTTCTATCGCGTCGACCTGCGGCAATGGAGCGTCAAGCCCATCGTCGGCTACGCGTTCGGCCTCAACCGCGACGTCACGCTCGGGCCGGTCATCAAGTACTCGACCACCTCGCGGTCCGTGGGTCGCTTCATCGACGAGGAACGGCCATATGGCAGCGGCGCGTTCGGGCAGGTCGGCCTCGCGCTCAACCTCAAGCACGACACGCGAGACAACGCGTCGAGCCCGGCGCACGGCGTCTTCATCGAGGCGTCCGCCGCCACGTACCCGGCGGTGTGGGACGTGAAGAGCCCGTTCAACAAGTTCGGCGCGACGGCGAGCACGTACCTGCCGATTCCGCTCGGTGGCGTGCGCACGTCGGTCCTCGCGCTGCGCGCCGGCGGCGAGAAGGTCTCGGGCGACTTTCCGTATTTCGAGTCGGCCTTCGTCGGTGGAGGTCGCACGCTCCGTTCCGTGAATTACAACCGGCTGGCCGGCGACGCGTCGGTGTTCGCCGCGTCGGAACTGCGCGTGCCGGTCATGAACCGGTCGATCATCCTGCCCTGGGATGTCGGGCTCCTCGGGTATGCCGAGACCGGACGTGTCTTCGTGGACGGCGAGTCCGAGGGGGGATGGCACCGCGCCGTCGGCGCGGGGTTCTGGGTGGGAGTGTTGACCCCGGCCACCAGCATCTCAGTATTGTTCACCAATGCCAGGGAGCGCGGCGTGATCGTCGGCACCGGCGTCAGCTTCTAGGGCCTAACGACCATGCCAGCTCATGCAGCGAACGCACTTCCTTAAGCTACAGCCCCTCCTGCTCCTCGTCGTCGCCTGCAGTGTCGCCTGTCCTCCCCCGGTGCGGTTCACGCCTCCGCCGGCGACCGCCACCGCCGAGGAGGTCGCGCTCGCCGGTGCCTCGGTGCTGATCGGCGCGGGGGACATCGCTACCTGTCCCTCACAGGGTGACGACAACACCGCACGGCTCGTCGACAGCGTTCTCAAGGCCGACAGCGTCGCGGGTGTTTCCGACGCGGTCTTTGCCGCCGGAGACATCGTGTATCCCTCGGGGCGCACGGTCGACTTCGAACGGTGCTGGAAGCCGTCGTGGGGCAGCCCCGAACGACGGATCATGAAGAAGATCATGCCAGTGCCCGGCAACCATGAGTACGACACGCCAGGTGCCTCGGGCTACTATGCGTACTTCGGCGAGCGGGCCGGGCCCCCGGACAAGGGGTACTACGCCTACAATCTCGGGGCATGGCGCATCTATGCGTTGAACAGCGAGATCCCGAGGAACCGCCGCTTCACCGCCGCCGATCGCAAGGCCCAGGAAGACTGGCTCCGAAAGGACATGGAAGACAACAAGGAGAAGCGGTGCATGGCGGCCTACTGGCACCATCCACGCTTCAGCTCCAGCTATCACGGCAGCGACCCCGACCTGCTGTCGCTCTTCAACGTCTTCTATGAAGGGAATGGCGATGTCGTGATGGTCGGCCACGACCACACCTACGAGCGCTTCGCGCCCCAGAACCCCGTGGGCGTGCTCGACACCCTGCGCGGCATTGCGCAGATCGTCGTCGGCACCGGCGGCGCCGACCTGCGTGGCTTCCGGGCCGCGGCGCGGAATTCCATGTCCCGCGTGGAGGGGTACTACGGCGTCCTCAAGCTCACGTTAGGCGCCGGCGAGTACCAGCACGCCTTCCTGGACACCAGGGGGCGCATCTGGGACCCGGGCAAGGGGAAGTGCCACTAAGCGCTATCTCCCCGCCACGGGTGTCGACTTGAGCCACCAGGGCGTCGGCTGCTCGCGCCGCGTCGGCCAGATCTCTGTCATCGTGTCGCCCTCGTACAACCGGCCATTCTTCATCACGTAGCGTATGGTGTTCGTGTTCCGGATGTTCTCGAGCGGGTTGCCGTCGAGCACCTGAAGGTCCGCCAGCTTCCCGACTTCGAGCGACCCCAGGTCGCCCGCAACGCCGATCGCGTCGGCGCTCATGATCGTGCCGATACGGATCACGTCCAGCGGTGCAATGCCGCCCGAGGCGAGCGACCAGAGCTCCCAGTGCACGCCGAGCCCCTGCATCTGGCCGTGTCCCCCGAGCCCGACCTTGCCGCCGGCGTCGAGGATCTTCTTCACCTGCTCGGCGAGTCGCGGATGGATGTACTGGTCCTCGCGAAACCACTGGCCGCGCCGCATCGACCGCTGCGCCACGTCCGCCGGCGGCATGAAGCGCCGGACCTTGGGATCCGCGTGGATGTCGTAGCGCTCGTACCAGTAGTTCTCCGTCCACGGCCCGCCGTAGGCGACGAGCAGCGTCGGTGTATACGTGATCCCGCTCTTCGCGACCAGCTCGACGACGTCCTTGTACAGCGGATACACCGGGTAGTTGTGCTCGTGGCCGGGGTAGCCGTCGAGCAACTCGGTGATGTTCATCTTGAGGTCGAGACTCCCCTCGGTCGTCGGCATGAGCTGCAACTCCCGCGCGGCCGTAATGACCCACTGCCGCACGTTGCGCTGGCCGGTCTCGTATTGCTTGATCGTGTTGGTGCCATAGAACTCGGAGTAGCGCCGCAGCACGTCGCGGGCCTCCTCGAGATTGCGGATCCCTTCCCGCGACGTGACGCCGGGCCCGGTGTGGAAGAGGCGCGGGCCCACGATGTCTCCCGTCTCCACGAGATCGGCGTACGACAGGATGTCCGTCGTTCCCGTCTGAGGGTTTCGCGTCGACGTGATGCCGTAGGCCAGGTTCATCTGGTAGGACCACACGTCCCCCTGGTGCACCCCCGCCGCACCTCCCATGTGCGCATGGATGTCGAGCCACCCGGGGATGATCGTCTTCCCCGTCACGTCGATGCGGCGGGCATTGGCCGGGATGTTCACGGCGCCCTGCGCGCCCACGGCCACAATGCGATTGTCCCGCACCACGATCGTGCCCCGCGGGATCACCTCGGTCCCCTTCATGGTCACCACGCGCGCGCCCACCAGCGCGACCGTTCCCGACGGCTTGTCGCGCGGCACCCGAATGGCGACATCGAGTCGCGTCGGCTCGTACCGCGCTCCGGCACTTTGTGCGGCGGCGAGATCGTACGAGAAGAAGGACCGGCCGAGCGAATAGTGCACGGCCCTCCCGTCGTGGGCCCATCCAATGAAGTCACCCCCTACGCGCGTGAGACGCCGGACCGGCACCGTCGATGCGCCAGGATTGGCCACTGAGACGGTGGGCGCCGTCCCGATGGCGGGCACCGGGAAGACGTACACGTTGTTGGCGACGAGGGCGATGGCCTGCAAGCCATCGGGAGAGATGATGATGTCGGTTGCCGGCAGCGGCGGAGGGGGCGTGCCATTGGTCTGCAGCGAGCCCCCCGTCACGCGCAGGTGCTCGCGCACGTCGGTGCCGTCGAGTGCGCGCGACGTCAGCACGCCGCCCTCGAGCAGGTAAACGCGGTCACTCGTCGCGGCGAAATGCGGTTCGCGCACATTGCCAACCGGTGAAATCACGGTGAGCGCGCCACCAGTGGCCGGCAACCACACGAGGTCATCGCCACTCCCACGCCATCCTTCGGCCCGCGCCTGGCGCTGGCCGCGAATCGTGACGAGTCGAGTGCCATCGGGCGTCCAGGCGAGCCGTTGGTAGAACGCGGCCTCCATCGTCAGGCGCTCCGGTGCCCCGCCATCGACGCGCGCACGATACACGTTGCCGTCGTCCGCCTCGGACCAGCCGACCCAGGCGAGAGACTGTCCGTCGGGCGACCACGCGGGGTCAAACTCTCCCATGCGTGCGGTCGTCAGGCGGCGGGGCGTGCCACTCGGGAGGTCCATCACCCACAGGCGATCGAGGGCGGTGAACGCCAGGCGACGTCCATCGGGCGAGGGCCGCGCCCCTCGGATCTGCTGCACCAGGAGGGTAGAGTCGCGCAGCGGTACCGGGAACTTCACGAGGGGCGCGAGACGCTGTTCCACGCGGGCGGTGAAGGGAATCGGCGCTTCCTTCCCCGACGGGACCTCGAGACGCCAGAAGGTGCCGGAGTGCGAGAGCACGATGGCCCGGCTGTCGGGGGTGAACGCGTACCCCGGTAGCAGGTCGCGCGTCTGTCGCGCTTCCTGGTCGTCGCGCTGGATGTGCGGGTGCAGCGTGTGCTCATCGCCGTTCGAGAGGTCGCGGAGACGAAGCACGGTGCTGGAATCGATGCGCGTGGCGTAGGCCATCCAGCGCCCGTCTGGACTCAGCGCAGGACGCATCGCGCTCCCGGGGGCATTCGTCCGCGACGTGACGCGCCCGGTGGTGCGATCGAGGACGAAGACCTGCCACACCGGCAGCTGAACGTTGTAGCCCCAGCCCCCGTTCTTCCGGCTGAAGTAGAGGTAGCGCGCCTCCTTGCCGAACGCGGCGCCGAGGAGGTTCACGGATCCCCCACCAGCCGCTCCCCCCGGGCCCGCCGGCGCCGGGGCCGGATTCGCCATGAGACGCACGCCGCTGCCGCCGTCGCGATGATACATGTACAGGTCATGCACGTCGCCAAAGGCGGCGCTCTGGAACACACTGCGGGAGGCGACGATGTACTCCCCGTCCGGCGTGAAGGTCGGGGAGACGTAGTGCGCGTTGTCCCCGCGCGTGACCTGCCGGGGATTCGTGCCGTCCGCGAACATCGTCCAGACCTGCTCGCCGCCACTGCGGTCACTCGCAAAGACGACGTGCCGGCCATCGGGAGAAAAGCGCGGCTGCGCATCCATCGCCGGCCCATCGGTCAGCCGGGTCGCGGTGCCTCCCGTGATGGGCAGGGTGTACAGGTCGCCAAGCAGGTCAAAGATGAGCGTGCGCCCATCGGGAGAGACGTCCAGCGACATCCATGTCCCTTCCGTGGTGGTGAACTCCACGGTGCGCGTGGTAGGCAGCACGAAGGGAGCCACGCGGCCCGACGTATCCGCCTGGGCCGCGGCCGTGCCCGGACGGGCGGCCGCGAGGACACCGACACATGTGAGTGCAAGGCAGCGGGTCGTCCGGTGCATGAGCCGTGGCGGGAAGAGGAAATGT
>JACMLI010000306.1 GCA_014379705.1 Gemmatimonadaceae bacterium | reverse complement strand
GTGGCCGGCTTCACCAGCAGGTCGAGCAGCGAAACCGCCTGCGCGATCTCGCCGGTGAGGCTGCGCACGACCGCCGCACCACCACCATCCGGTATCGCCTGCGCCGCCCGTCGCCGCACCTCCAACTCAGCCTTGCGCCCATCGAGCGCCCGCAGCGTGTCGGTGGCCAACGACAGCAGGTCGCGCAGCTCCAGCGCCACCTTGAACTGCTCGGCGAGCGCCTCCGGCGTGGTCTTCGACGTGGGATCGACGCGCACGGTGAGCGGCTGCTCGAGCCGCTGGTCGCCGACGGTGAGCCGGACGACGTAGCGCCCGGGAAGCACGCGCGGCCCGGACGGGGCACCGAAGAAACGGATCGAGGGATCATCCGGATCGATCGGGCGACGCTGCCGCGGCGCGTCGTAGCCCAGGTTCCATGACGTCGTGTTGATCCCCGCCTCACGCGGCACGCGACCAAGGTTGCGTACCAGTTGCCCGGCCCCGTCGAACACCTCGAGCTTCACCTCGCTGGCATCCGCGGGACGAGTGCGCAGGTGATACCGGATGATGGCGCCGTACGGCGGATTCGGCCCCATGAAGAGCGACTGACCGAGCGACCCCTTGTTCTGCTTCGTCGCAAACCGCGTGGCGGTGCGCATCGCGAACAGGTGCGCCGGTTTCGCCGCAGCGGCGGCGAGTTCCTGGATCGCGGATGCGTCATCAAGGATGAAGATGCCACGCGCGTGCGTCGCGACAATGAGGTCGTTCTCGCGGCCATGCACCAGCACTTCATGCACCGGCACGGCGGGGAGCGTGCCACCAAGGCGGAACCAGTCGTTGCCGCCAGTGACGCTCACGTAGAGTCCCGTCTCGGTGCCGGCGTACAATACGGCGGCATTCTTCGGGTCCTCGCGGAGCACCTGCAGGTACGCGCCCTCAGGCAGGTTGCCGGAGATGTTCGTCCACGATCCGCCGCAGTCCGTCGTCCTGAAGACGTACGGCTTGAGATCGTCCATGAACTTGCGCTCGAACGTTGCATACGCCGTGCAGGCCGCGGTGCGACTTGGCTCGACGTGACTCACGACGGCCTCGGGACCGACGCCGGGCACGTTGCGGTCCACGCGAGTCCACGTGGAACCATCGTTGCGCGTGATATGGAGGTTGCCGTCGTCCAACCCCACCCAGATCAGGCCGCGCTGCGCCGGGGACTCGGCGACACTGTAGATCGTGTTGTAATACTCCGCAGTGGTCGCCTCCGTGATCGCAGGGCCGCCGGCCCACCCGTGGCGCGACGTGTCGTTCTTCGAGAGATCGGGCGAAATGGGCGTCCACGTGCTGCCGAAGTCCTTCGACCGGAACAGGACCTGCGCCCCGAAGTAGAGCGTCTTGCCGTCGTGGGGGGACGCGACGATGGGCGCGTTCCAGTTGAAGCGGTACTGCAACGAGTTCACCGGGCCCCCATCGTTGCGACGCGGTTGCGGCGAGATGTCCTCCTGCTCACGGGTCCGCATTTGCGTGCGGGTGATCATCCCGCCCTGCGCGTCGGTGACAATGAACTCCGGGTCGTCGGGGTGCGAGACCTGGTAGTAGCCATCGCCGTAGCTCACGAGGTTCCAGTCGTCGACCAGCACGCCTAACGGGTCGCGCGACCGGTTCGGCCCGACCCAGTTGCCGTTGTCCTGCAGCCCGCCGCCAAGGTAGTAGAAGGGCTCCCGGTTGTCGGCATGGAGTTGGTAGAACTGCGACAGCGCGAAGCGATTCGGGAAGGACCACGTCACGCCCTGGTCGCGTGACTCGGCGATGCCGCCATCGTTCACCTGCCAGATGCGCGCGGGATCGGTGGGATCGATCCACATGCCATGATGGTCGCCGTGGATGCTCTGCGAGATGGGACGGAAGTTCCGCCCCCCGTCGATCGACACGGACATGTTGCACGCGATCGCGTATACGCGGTCGGCGTTCTGCGGATCGACGCGCAGGTCCGCGTAGTAGAAGCCGCGGCACAACGTGGCCGCGTCGTCACTCGTCTTCCGCCACGTCTCCCCGAAGTCGTCGCTCCGCCACACGTACCCTTCCTTCGACTCGGCGATCGCGTAGACGATATTGGGCGACGAGGGTGCGACCTTCACCCCGACGCGGCCGAGGAGCTTCGGCAGTCCCCCACCGAGCTTCTTCCACGTGGTTCCGCCGTCGACCGACTTGAAGATCCCGCCCTGCTCCGACCCGCTGGTGAACGTCCACTGCTTGCGGTCGAAGTGCCAGACGACGGCATAGACGATGTTCGGATTCTTCGGGTCCACGTCGAGATCGGCGCACCCATGCCGATCGTCGACAAACAGTGTCTTGCTCCACGTCGTGCCGCCGTCGCGCGAGACAAACACGCCGCGTTCCGCGTTCGGCCCGCCCATGTGGCCGACCGCGCAGGCGAACACGGTCTGGGCGTCGCGCGGGCTCACCATCACCCGGGCGATGTGCCGCGTGTCGCCGAGGCCGATGTGGCGCCACGACTTCCCGCCGTCGGTGGACTTGTACATTCCGCGCCCGAACGACACCGAGTTGCGGGTATTGGCCTCACCCGTGCCCACGTAGAGCACGTCGGGATTCCCCGGCTCGAGGGCGAAGTCACCGATGGACAGGGTGCGTTCGCGTTCGAAGATCGGCGCCCAGGTCGTGCCGCCATTGGTTGTTTTCCACATCCCGCCGGCGGCGGTACCAACGTAGACCGTGTTCTGGTCCCCCGGGACGCCTTCGACGTCGGTGGCACGCCCCATCATGTTCGCGGGACCGATGGCCCGGAACGTGAGGCGCGCGAGGGCCGTGGTATCGACCGGCGTGCGCTGGCCCGGGAGGGGGGCGGTGCCGAGAAGAAGCGCCGCGAAGAGTGCGAAGTGCCTGGTGTTCGACATGGACAATCGGGGGGTTGGGGCGATGCCCCGATCATGCCTCCGATCCCACCTCGTCGCCAGTCAGCGCAGCGCCCCGATCGCCTCACGCCGGGGCTGTCCGTCGTGTGTCGCAACAGGCACCGATCTGGTGCGAGTGCGTCGTATCACACACGGCGGACAACGGCGAGGGGCGTCCTGGTCACTACCGCAGCAGCGTGACAAAGAGCGCGTGGTCCCCGCGCAACCAGGAGCCATGGGTCAGGAACGCCTCCGAGCGCTGCTGCATGCGGACGCTGGCCACGAACTGCGGCTGCACCATGCGGAGTACGTCGGAAGACCCGGCGTACTGCCCATTGATGAAGACGTCGATGTCGGGGCGAGCCCCTTCCAGCCCGCCAGCCACCGGCCGCGGACGCACCATCCCGGGGCGAACGCGCTGCAGGACATCGAGGAGTGAACCGGCGTCCGGGTATCGCCGGAGTTCATCGATGGGCACAAACTCGGACGTGCCGAGCGACCTCGGGCGCGCGCGTGGAACAGCGGCGCTGTCGAGAGACGCGGATGCTGCGGAGCAGGCGGTGAGCGCTGCGCACGCGAGTACGTAGATGCGACGAGTCATTGGACCCTCCCTGGCCCCTGTGCCGACCGTATCGGACGTTCCGTCATGGGTGAGGCACCCCGGCTTTCGATCGCTAGAGGGTAAACGCCCCTCATCGAATGCCGGGCGGTGGGGCGCCTGACATGTCCGTAGGCCCGAATGTGCGTGCGACGACGGTCCCTGTTAACTCGGGCAACTCCGAGGACGCTCACGTCGCGCGCCGTGCCGCGGGGAACGGCGCCCTCCCGGAGCCAATTGTGTGACGAGTGTGTGGC
>JACMLI010000305.1 GCA_014379705.1 Gemmatimonadaceae bacterium | reverse complement strand
GTCGGCGAGCCACGTCGGCGAGACCGGACGGTCCAGCGTGCGGCTCACGTTGCGCGGCGCACCACCGGTGGCCGCGATGAGGTGCAGGTCGCGCAGGTTGGCCGGGACGCCATCGCGCGGGGAGCCGAAGGCGATCCAGCGGCCGTCGGGAGAAATCTCGGGACCGGTCGCGCGAACGCCGGCGGCCGTGAGGAATGTCGGAGCCCCATCGCGCACCGCGATGCGCGCCACGCGACTCTTGTCGGTGTCCCCCGAATGCGGGGAGTCGAACACCTGCACCACGAGCGCCAAGCCGTCGGGCATCCACTGGATGCCCGATGTCGACAGGCTCGTCGCGAGGGACCATCCGCCGCTCGTCAGGCGCCGAGGTGCCGCGCCGTCCGTCCCCTGCAGCCACAGGTGGACGGGCTGTGGCGCTGCCATGGTCAGGAAGTCGTCGTTCTTCACCTCGAACGCGTCGTTGAAGCGCTCGGTGCCGGTCTTCACCGCGGGCTGGTCATCGGCGCTGTAGGCCACCGTGGCGCCGTCCGGGGAGACGGCAAAGGCGCGGATGCCAGTGGGCGAGCGCGTCAGCTGCCGGGCCCGTCCTCCCGGCACGTCCCAGCTGTAGACCTGGGCGACATTCCCGCTGTCCGCCCGCGCCACGAAGGCGAGTCGCTCATTGCTGATCCAGGTCACGCTGCGGGCGCCCGGCTGCTCCGCCAGGATCTCGCGCGATGCACGCGACGCGACGTCGACGAGCCACACCTGCGAGATCGTGCGGTTCTCCTCGAAGTCGGAGCGCCCGGTGGAGTACACGAGCTGCCGCCCATCGGGGGAAAGCGCCGGGGCACGCACCGCGACGAGCCGGGTCAGGTCCTCGAGGCCGAAGGCGCGTCCCTGGGCACTTCCCGATCGCGCAACCAGCAGCGTGGCGGCGATGACGACGAGTCGACGGAGCAGCATGGGAGCACGGGTGAAGGGAAGTGTCGCCCGCGATTCGACGATCGTCGCGGTGCGCCAGTCGTGGAACGGCTAGCGGGCCGGACGACGTGCACCGGCGGACTTCTCCACCAGGCGGCGCAGTTCCTTGATCGGTTCCGGGTTGTCGTCGACCTGCAGGCGCAGCACGACGTCGTTATGCAGCCACACGCCGGCGTCCTTCTTGACGATGACCATCGCCGCGGATTGCATCCCGCGCGTGTCCCCGCCAGCCGCCTGTCCGGCCTCGAGTGCCGCCATCAGCCGGAGCGAGAGGTGCCCGGTGGTCTTCTCGAACGCCGCGACCATGTCGCGCACCACCGCCTCGCTCGCGAGGATATTCCCCTGCGCAGAGCAGTAGCGTCCGATCACGTGTCCGGCCCATGTGCTCGCCTTCTCGCCCGTGAACGTCGCCACGTCGCCCTGCGCATTCATGACCGAGAACTGGCGTCCCTGCTTGGTCCAGCGATCAGGAATGGGATCGGGATCCGACTCCCAGACGCGCTTGACGATGTCGGTGGGGCGCATCCCCTGGCGGAGAAGCGTGAGGGACTGTGGACCGTAGCTCACATCGACGATGGCCTGCGTCGCGACCACGCCGACGCCGGCTTCCG
This sequence comes from Gemmatimonadaceae bacterium, assembly GCA_014379705.1. Lineage (GTDB taxonomy): Bacteria > Gemmatimonadota > Gemmatimonadetes > Gemmatimonadales > Gemmatimonadaceae > RBC101. Next base: position 1,741 of record JACMLI010000305.1, on the reverse strand, counting down.
CCCAGAGCACGCCGTTGCCGACGGAGAACACGCGGGACTGCACGGCACCACCCACTTCCCCGGTGGCCGGATCGTAGCCCAGGATCGAAAAGGTGGCGACCGGGGGCCACGGGAGGGGGTGTGCCGACGGCGCGTGTTGAGCGGCAGCCGACCTAACGATGAGCGAGGCAGCGCACAGGAGGACCAGCGGTGCGCGGGAGCGACGGTGCATGGGTATCGAGTCGATGAGGCAGGGGGACACGCAGGCGATCTACGCCGTGAGGATCTTCAAATCCCCACGCGTTTGCGGCTGGAGTCTCCGCCATGGGGCGAAGCACGTCAAGCTGCGTCCCTCGGCGCCGACACTTGAAGGAGGCAACCGCGCATCGCGGGTTGTGTCGCCGTCCGTAAACACCCATCTTACCCCGCGCGTTCGAACCGGGGTCGGGGGCGGCGGTCGGATACTTGCTCTCACAGGAACACTCGTCGAAACGTGGCCGAACTGGCATTTCGGGAAGGTGTCTGGGACCAGATCCGTGTCCGTGAAGTACGCTTTCACGAACATGCGTACCTGTTCGTCCTCGCGGCACTGGAGTTTCAGCAGTCCCGCCTGCCGGAGCGCCGTCACATCAACGGCCGCGAGCTTTCATCGGCGGTCCGCGACCTCGCCATCGAACGATTCGGCGTGATGGCTCGCCTCGTGCTCGAGCATTGGGGCGTGACCACGACCAACGACGTCGGCGACATCGTCTTCACGATGGTCGAGCTGGGACTGCTCATGAGTCAACCATCCGACAACCGCGCCGACTTCGCCGACGTTTTTGCCTTCGACACGGCATTTGAAGCGTCGTACCCCTGGAGCGCCGCGCATTTGAGCGGGGCGTGATCAAACCCTCCTCCCTCATGCGCCTGGAGGCGCGGCAGGCGAAATGAACGAACTGACATCTTGTATCAAGTGTGGCAAGGGCGTGCTGCTGCCCCTCAGCGACTACGGTCGGGACGGTGCCCCGATTACGTACAAGGCGTGGGTCTGCAGCAATCCCGAGTGCGGATTCAACATCCGCATCGACAACGGGGAAATCTCGTTTGGCCGCACGGTCGGCCAGTCACAGAAGTAGGCTTCCACCGGCCGCGAGCGCGGCCGGTCCCGCCGAGGCAAGCCATGCACGTCCCGGTCCTGACGGCCGCACAGTCTGCTCGACGCGACCGTCTCGAGATCGACGCAGGAACTCCCTCCCTTGAACTCATGCGACGCGCTGGCGAGTGCGCGGCGCGCGTCGTGACCGAACGGCTTCCCTCCGAGTGTACCCCCGGCGTCTCCATCTTCGTGGGTGCTGGCAATAATGGTGGAGATGGTTGGATTGTCGCCCGCGACCTTCTCGGGCGTGGCCTTCGCGTAGCCGTTCATGTCGTGGCCCCCCCCGGCACGTCGGACGCCCGCGCAGCCGCGTCATTGGTGGACGTCGCGCGCCTCGCCGAGATCGGTGCTCCCGGCGTCGTCATCGACGCGCTCCTGGGCACGGGAGCGCACGGCCCACCGCGCGACGACATTTCCGCGGCCTTCACCCACATCGCCCGCCTGCGCGAGCACGGCGCGGTCGTCGTCTCCCTCGACATTCCGAGCGGCGTGGATGCCGCCCTGGATGATCGGAAAGAGGGATTGGGGATGGGATGGTGCGGGGAGCGGGAAAATGGTGCCGGGCCGGAGCGTGGAATTCGGTATCGTAGTTATGGGGGGGGGCCCCCAGGCGCCCAACCGCTC
>JACMLI010000304.1 GCA_014379705.1 Gemmatimonadaceae bacterium | reverse complement strand
CGTTCCCAGCTCCCGTACAGCGGGCGCTGGAGGCGCTGGGCAAGGTGGCCGCGACGTACGCCGCCGCTGGCACGGGAGCTGGGAACGCGAGCGTGATGCCCCTCGTGGTCGATGCCGTCCGCGCCCGCGCAACCGTCGGCGAGATCAGTGACGTCTTTCGAGAACGATTTGGCGAGTACCGCCCGGCGTGACGGGGGCGTATGGGGCGCATGGGGCGTTTGGGAAGAGCCTCTCCAGGACCGCGCCACACGCCCTACACACCTCACACGCCCCCCACGCCCCCGACGGCCTACCCGCCCTGCGTCGACTAGGCTAAGTTATTGCTTGGATGCCACTTGCGTGCCCCGAATCGGCCGCCGCCGTTCGGCCGGCCCTTGGGCGCCATGTGCGCAACATCCGCACACGCGACTTCCACGGTTTTCGATGCCGACCTATCAGTTCCGCTGTCCCGACGGCACCATCATCGAGCGGGTCTTCAAGATGAGTGAAGTGCCTGCCACGATTCCCGCACCCGATGGCAGCGGGGACGCGGTGCGCACGATCTCCGGTGGGGCCGGGCTGATCTTCAAGGGCTCCGGCTTCTACATCACCGACTACGGCAAGGACGGCAAAAAGGACCAGCGCGACGCCGCAACCAAGGCGGAGGGTAAGTCCGATGGCAAGTCCGAAGGCAAGTCCGAGAGTAAGTCTGAGGGCAAGTCCGAGGGCAAGTCCGAGGCGAAGCCTGAGCCGAAGTCGGCGGGAGAGTCCGGGGCGTCGAGTGCCACGCCCGCGCCCAAGTCGGACAGCGGAGGTGCGAGCAAGGGCAGCAGCGGCAGTTCCGGCACCAGCTCTGGCGGGGGGTCGACCGGGAAATGAGCGCCGAGGACATGCTCACGACCGCGGTGGACGAGGCCGCGCGCTCGTTAGGCGCCCCGGACGACTTCCGCGCGCAGCTCGAGCGTCCGCGCGATCCCGCCTTCGGCGACTGGTCGACGAACGCGGCGATGCTCCTGGCGCGCGTCCTCAAGCGGAAGCCCCTCGACATCGCGAATGACCTGGTGGGCAAGCTCGACGTCGCGAAGGCCGGCGTGAGGGAGGCGTACGCCGCCCCTCCCGGGTTCATCAACTTCCGCATGGCCGTTGGCGCCGAAGCCGCGCGACTCACGGAGGTCATTGCGGCCGGTGATGCGTATGGACGCACCGACGAGGGCGCCGGGAAGCCCGTGATGATCGAATTCGTGTCGGCGAATCCGACCGGACCGCTGCACGTCGGGCACGGGCGCCAGGCCGCGTTAGGCGACGCGATCGCCTCGCTCCTCGAGTGGAGCGGCTGGAAGGTCTCGCGCGAGTTCTACTACAACGATGGCGGCGTGCAGATCGCGAACCTCGCGCTCAGCGTGCAGGCGCGCGTGCGGAACTCACGACCGGCACTGGCGAGATCCCCGAGGGCGGCTATCACGGCGAGTACATCAAGGACATCGCACGCGACTATCTCGTTGCGCACCCCGGGGATCCCACCGCGGGCGACCTCGAGCAGGTGCGCCGCTTCGCGGTCGCAGCGCTTCGCCGCGAGCAGGATCTCGATCTCCAGGCGTTCGGCGTCCGCTTCGACGTGTACTACCTCGAGTCGTCGCTCTACACGGACGGCAAGGTCGAGGAGACCGTGCGCATGCTGCAGGCGGCAGGGCACACATTCGAGGAGGGCGGCGCCCTCTGGCTGCGCACGACCGACTACGGCGACGACAAGGATCGCGTGATGCGGAAGCGCGACGGCACGTTTACGTACTTCGTGCCCGATGTCGCTTATCACGTCACCAAGTGGCAGCGCGGGTTCACGCGCGTGATCAACGTGCAGGGCTCCGACCACCACGGCACGGTGAGCCGGGTCCGCGCGGGCTTGCAGGCCGTCAACATGGGCGTGCCCGAAGGCTACCCGGAGTACGAGCTGCACCAGATGGTAACGGTGATGCGATCCGGGGAAGAAGTGAAGATCTCCAAGCGCGCGGGCTCGTACGTCACGGTGCGCGACCTGACTGACGAAGTGGGCCGCGATGCGGTGCGCTACTTCTTCCTGATGCGCAAGGCGGACTCGCAGCTCGTGTTCGACGTCGACGTCGCGCGATCGCAGAGCGAGGAGAACCCGGTCTACTACATCCAGATGGCGCACGCGCGCCTGCACGGCATCCTGCGCGTGGGAGAGATCGATCCGTCGTCGATCACCGGCGCTGGGGTGGACTACACGGCACTTGCATCCGACGCCGAGCGCGAGCTGGTCAAGGACCTCCTGGGCTTTCCGGGAGGGCTTGCCGCCGCAACGCGCACCCGCTCGCCGCACATCGTGGCCGGCGCCCTGCTCGAAACGGCGCGGCTCGTGCACACCTGGTACCACAAGCATTACGTGCTGAACGAGCAGGAGCCGGTTCGCTCGGCGCGCCTCGCCCTCGTTCGTGCCGCGCTGGTCGTCTTGAAGAACGGCCTGACGGTGCTCGGTATCACCGCTCCCGAACGAATGTAGACCGGCACGCTCCCACGCTCGCCACCCGTCCACCCCGTCCACCCGTCCCCCTGTGACCGTCCTCGTCGTCGGTTCTGTCGCGCTCGATTCTGTGGAGACCCCGTTCGGCAAGGCCGATGAGGTGATCGGCGGGTCCGGCACGTTCTTCGCCGCCTCGGCGTCGCACTTCACGAAGGTTCAGCTGGTGGGGGTCGTCGGCAGCGACTACCCGTTCCACAAGCTCGACCCGCTCCGGGCCCGCGGCGTCGACCTGGCCGGCGTCGAGCGCGCCGAGGGCGAGTCGTTCCGCTGGCGCGGGCGTTACCGCCACGACCTCAACTCCGCAGAGACGCTGGAGACGCGCCTCGGCGTGTTCTCGCAGTTCCGGCCGAAAATTCCGGACGCGTTCAAGAAGGCGCCATTCGTCTTCCTTGCCAACATCGACCCGCGGCTCCAGCTCGACGTGCTCAAGCAGGTGGAGAAGCCGCAACTCGTGGCCTGCGACACGATGAACTTCTGGATCGAGAGCCGTCGCTCCGACCTCATCGCCCTGCTCAAGCACGTCGACGTGCTGCTGCTGAACGATGCCGAGGCCCGCCAGCTCACGGAGCACAACAACCTCGTGAAAGCCGCGCGCTGGATCCTCGAGCGCGGGCCGAAGCACGTGGTCATCAAGAAGGGGGAGAACGGGGCCTTCATGTTCACGGCGAACACCGTGTTCTTTGCGCCGGCCTACCCGTTGGAAGACGTGTTCGATCCCACGGGTGCCGGGGATTCGTTCGCCGGGGGCTTCATCGGCTACCTCGCGCGCGCGGGCAAGCTCGATGAGACGCACCTGCGGCGCGCCGTGGTGCACGGGTCCGTGATGGGGTCGTTCGCCGTCGAGCGCTTCTCCATCCAGCGATTGATGGAGATCGGCGAGACGGACATTCGCTCGCGCCTCGAGGACTTCCGCCGCCTCGTCGCGTTCGAAGAGGAGCTGACGGCGTGAGCGGCGGGGCAGGGTCACTCGACTATCGGTCAGCGGGCGTCGACATCGAGGCCGCCGACGACGCGAAGGGTCGCATCCAGCGTCTCGTGGAGTCGACCCGGACCGCGGGGGTGGTCGGTGGCTTCGGATCGTTTGGTGGGCTGTTCCGGGCGCCGCAGGGGCCGGGGAACGTGCTGGTGGCGAGCGCCGATGGCGTCGGCACCAAGATCAAGGTGGCCATCGAGGCCGGCGTGCACGACACGGTCGGGCACTGCCTGGTGAACCACTGCACCAACGACATCCTTGCCCTTGGAGCGACACCCCTCTTCTTCCTCGACTACGTCGCATTCGGTGCCCTGGAGCCGGCGGTCGTCGAGGCGGTGGTCGCCGGCGTCGCTGCGGGCTGCCGCGAGAATGGGTGCGCGCTCATCGGTGGTGAGACCGCCGAAATGCCGGGGCTGTACACGCCCCCGGACTACGACCTGGCTGGGTTCATCGTCGGTGTCGTGCCGGAGGACGCCGCCATCGGGGCCGCGAAGGTGTGCAACGGCGACGTGCTCGTCGCGTACGAGAGTTCCGGCCTGCACACGAACGGGTACTCCCTCGCGCGCCGGATTGTCTTCGAGCGGCTCGAACTCACGGTGAGCGATCCGTTCCCCGGTGAGAACGGCGCGACCGTCGCCGAGGTCCTGCTGTGCGTGCACCGGTCGTACCTCGCGGCCCTGCGTCCCGTGCTCGGCAAGGTGCACGCGCTGGCGCACATCACGGGCGGCGGACTGCCCGGCAACCTCAATCGCGCGCTCCCCGGGTCCCTCGACGCGGTGGTCGACGAGTCCACGTGGGAATTGCCCAACCTGTTCCGTGTTCTCGAGCACGGAGGGAACGTGGCCCGCGACGAGATGTTTCGCGCCTTCAACATGGGCGTCGGTGCGGTAGCCATTGTCGACCCCTCCGACGTCGATATCACCGTGGCTGCAGCGACTGCGGCTGGCGTGCGGACCTGGGTCCTGGGAGGGGTACGGCCAGGAACGGGTGTCGTGCAGTTCACAGGGAGGTCTACATGACGGTTCGGCGTTTGGTGGCAGGAAGCGTTGCGTTCGCGCTGGTTCACGGCGTCGCGCAGGCACAAGGTGGGACGGTCGATCCCCAATGTCGCAGTGGCACCCTGGCGGAGCGCGTCACCCAGGACGTGTGCCAGAAGGCGATCGACCTCTTCACGTTCATGGTTCCCCAACTCGGCGGTGGATTGACCGGGGGCAATGCGATCAGTGGCGAGCACTCGGTAATCGGTCGACCTGGGCACACGTCGCTCGGGATCCGGTTCAATGTCGTGCAGGCGCGCCTGCCGCAGATCGACGACATCACGCCCGCGATCACGGGTGCGGTCGCCTCGGACTAAGACGAGAAGGACAAGCCGATCCCGATCCCGACGATCGACGCGGCCCTCGGCCTCTTTCGCGGGGTGCCGATCGGCGGTTCGTACGCGTTCGGGGTGGATGCGCTGCTCAACTTGTCGATCCTCCCGTCGATGACGGTGGGTGACCTCGAGGTCTCGGTGCCCGATGGCCCGGTGAAGCTCGGCGTCGGCGCGCGCGTGTCGCTCGTGACCGAAAGCGTCCTCACGCCGGGCATCTCGTTCACCTGGCTCAAACGCGACCTGCCGCACATCGCCGTGAAGGGAACGCCGGGGAGCGACGAGATCGACATCGACGACTTCCAGGTCAAGACGACGGCCTGGCGCGGGGTGATCGGCAAGAACTTCGGCTTCCTGTCGATCTCGGGTGGCTTCGGGCAGGACACCTACAAGACGTCGACCCTCGCCAACGTGCGCGTGACGCGTCTCGGTCTGACCACGTCCGCGGGCCCGATCGTGGCGACGCAGAAGCTCACGCGCGACAATGCGTTCGGGTCGCTCGCCCTCAACTTCGGCCTGCTGTCGATCGTTGGGGAAGGCGGTCGCGCCAGTGGCGGGGACCTCAAGACGTACAACACCTTCGGCACCGACCGGGCCGACGATCCGTTGACCTACGGTTCGCTCGGCCTGCGCTTTCGCTTCTGACCCGTGGCGGGCGCGCCCACCGACCGTGACGAGGGGCTGATGCGCCGGGCCCTGGAGCTCGCCCGACGCGGGTGGGGCCAGGTGGCCCCGAACCCG
>JACMLI010000303.1 GCA_014379705.1 Gemmatimonadaceae bacterium | reverse complement strand
TGATGAGCGGCGTGTCCTCGAATGCGGCTGTGTTGATCGAGTCGCCGAGCATGACGGGCGCCTTCCAACCGTCGCCGGATGCACACGCGATGTAGATGTCGTCGGCGCCGGCCCCGCCTGCGCGGATGGAACTGAACAACAGGAAGCGCCCATTGGCCTCCACGCTTCCCGGCCACTCGTCGGCCGTGGTGTTGATTCCCTCCGGGAGCTTCTCGGGTGCCCCCCACCCGGTCCCGTCGTGCCGAGCGCGAAAGACATCCCACGAGCCGTCGCGGTTCGACGAGAAGTACAGCCAGCCGGCCTGTTCACCGGAGGCACAACACTCCATCGCCGGGGTGTTGATCGGTGCGGGGAGGGGGACCGGCGGCTGCCACGCGTTTGTCCGCCGCGACACCGCGATGTCCCACGCGGGTCCGAGGACGGACTCGCGGGTCGACCAGACGTAGATCAGCGTGTCGCCCGACCCCAGCCGGCCACCGGCGATCCGCCCGGCAAGCGTTGGAAAGAGACTCGAGTCCGGCGCCCAGCCTGCGCCTGACCAGGTCGTGGTCCGTACGTCGGTGTAACCAAAGTCGCGCGAACTGCGAGTCAGGAACGCGCGGCGCCCATCGGTCGTCACGCCCGTCATCACGTCATGCGTCGAGTCCTGGTCGAGCGCCCTGAGGTCCGCTACGTGATCCTCGCGTGCCTCGCGAAGTGACCCCGCGTCGCACGATGAAACGGCGAACATCAGGAGGCCCATCGTGAGGCGCGTGCGGTGTTGCCAGGGAGCCATGGGTGAAGCTGCGAGCGTGATCGAGCAGTGAAGAAGGGCGGCATGGCCCTTCGATGCACTCCAACACCACGCAAGTAGCGGCACACAGTGCGCTTCGTCTTGTCTGCGATTGCGATTTCACGGCAGGGCCGCCCTGCACGCGACGACGTTCCACCGTGCAAGGGGGCACTCTTCTTGTTGCTTAGTGCGGCGTGATCAGCGGCCGGTGTTCGGCGGGAGGGCGTGTGATCGCGGCGGCCACGCGATCGTGCTCGGCCAGCACGCGGGTCATGTAGCGCCCGCGCCTCGCGCACCGGAGGGTGCATGTCAGGCTCCGCCGTTCGCCGGTCGAGGGTTGGCGCGCCTACCCGGGCGGCGAATGTCAAGGCAGGTTCCCCGTCATGCGCACCCTCCTCCTTGGCGCCCTTGCGACGGCGCTTTCGACATCGATCGCCGCCCAGTCGCCCCAGACCTACACCCGCGAGGCGATCGTCGCCCGCCTCGCCGACCTCCATCGTATCCACACGCCGGAAGGCATCGAGGCTGTGGAGCCCGTGGAAGTGAACGGCAGCACGCAATGGATCTCGATCCGCGGGCTCAACAAGGCCAATCCCGTGCTGCTCGTCCTGCACGGCGGTCCCGGGAGCGCCATGATGGGAATGACGTGGGCCTACCAGAAGCCGTGGGAGGACTTCTTCACCGTCGTCAACTGGGACCAGCGCGGCGTCGGCAAGAGCTTCAGTGCGGCTGACTCAGGCCGGATAGGGCCGACGCTCACCAACGAGCAGCTGCTCCTCGACGGCGAAGTCATCGTCCAGCACGTGCTCAAGCGGTTGGGCCAGCCGAAGCTCTTCCTGATGGGCTACTCGTGGGGCACGGTGTTCGGGCCGCACATGATCACGCGTCACCCCGAGTGGTATCACGCCTGGATCGGCATGGGCGTGAGCTCTGGGGGCGACCCCGAGGCGTACCTGTTCAACCGCGTGCTGCAACTCGCGCGTCGGGCGTCGGATACCGTGGCCGTCCGTGAGCTGGAGGCCCTCGCGCCATATCCGGGTCCGGGGCCGAATGACATCACCCGAGCGCTCGCCGTGCGGAAGTGGGTGCGCAAGTACGACGGCGGGTGGTATGGCAAGGCCGACTTCGACCTGTTCTTTGCGCTCCCGGATTGGGGGCCGGAGTACACGGCGGAGAACGCGCGCGACCTGCTGCCGTCGATGTCATGGTCGGGGCGGCACCTGGTAGGGAAGGGCAGGCCGCAGTTCATGAGGGGGCAGCCGACGACCTTCCGAGTGCCCGTGCTCTTCCTGATGGGGCGCTACGACCTGCACACGCCGTACGCGAACGCGCTCGAGTACTTCCAGAAGATCCAGGCGCCTCGCAAGCGCTTCGTGAGCTTCGAGCGCAGCTCACATATGATCATGTTCGAGGAGCCTGGCAGGGTGCTCATGACGCTCGTCAACGAACTGTTGCCGCTGGCGCCGCGCACGGCGCCGTTCGCGCCGCGCGAAGGCCGCTGACGATCGCGCGCGGACCGTCCGCGGCAGAACGCCCGGCGCAAAGGGCCCGTGGCGGACGTTGGCGTCCGTTCACCGCAAAGCGCGGTGCCGTGCAATCTCGTCGTCTGTGAGCCGAAGAAACCGCGCGGCATTGTTGTAGAAGATGTCGCGCTTCTGCATTCCCGTGAGAAACGGCGCTTCGCTGATCGCCCGGACCGCGGCATCGATCAGGCCGGGCCAGACCATCTGGTCGGAGCCGAACATGATCCGGTCGGCGTACCCGGCCTCCACGATCCCGCGCAAGTAGCGGTAGAACGCCGGGCGCGTCTCCACGTTCGCAGCCATGCTCAGCTCAACGTAGACCTGCGGGTGCGAGAAAAGCAGGGCGAGGAGGTCGTCCAGCATGGGATAGCCGCCATGCATCACGTACACGCGCAGGCGCGGGTGACGCACGAGCACCTCCTCGAGCGTGAGCGCGCTTTGGAGGCGCGCGCGAAAGGCGGCAGAGCCGCTGTAGGCCTCACCCGGCCCGCCACCTCCGACATGGATGCCGACAGGAACCTCCAGCTGCTCGGCCATCTGCCACAGGGGTTCCAGCCGCGCGTCGTCAGGGGCGAGCCCGGCGTACTGGTTCATCACCTCGGCGAGCACGCCAAACGCGCCCCTTCCGTGCAACGCCCGGATCGAGTCCAGCGGGAGTGGGATCTCCGGCGCGCCGCTGGGCGTTGCGGCGCGCGCGGCGCCCGTCACGGCATTGAAGCGCAGGTCCAGCCCCGGAATGAATCGCCCGGGGGCGTCGGCCATCCATTGTGCGATGAGGCCTGGTTCTCCGCCGAGCACACCGATGACGTGGTGACGGCGCATGCTTGCGAGCGTTTGGCGGAAGAGTGCCGTATCGGTGGCCGGGGACAGGAGTGGCGTACGACACAGGGCAGAAGCACCATCGTACTCGCCGAAGGGCCGCCGCTGGTCCCATCGCGGCATGCGGTCGACCGGTGCGCAGAGTGGGAGCCCTGTGCCGCCATAGTGGGCGGCCGTGCGCGCGTGCATGTGCATGTCGAGGATGGGCTGCGACGCGCGATCGTTGCCCGATCGTGTCCCTGGGAGCAGCGGCCGGTTCTGCGCGTGCCCAGCCAGGGGCAGCATACTGCAGGCGATGAGGAGCGAACCACTGGCGATCGCACGCATGCGCAAGACTAGCACCGGTGAACGGGGGCCGGAAAACAACGCCAGTAGCTCCACTCACGCCCGGTCATATAAGGAGGACCACAAACTCGCTACCACACGCACGGAAAGGAAGGAGATACACCCGCCGGCGGATGCCCCGGGGGGGTAGTTAGGCGGGATGTCGCTGTGGCTCGCAGGGCCAGCGTGGACATGCACCCGCGGGACGATGCGGCAAAATGAGGGACCATGGAAGTTGGCTGACCCACGCCCCCTGCCAACGATGATCAAGAAGCGCCCGTCCAAGGCCGCCGCCCGCGGCGCGAATAGGCCCTCCCCCAAGCGAGCGGGAGGTACGGCGCCTCCGTCCACCGACTCGCGATCAGTCCACGCCGCTGAAGTTGACGCGCTCGCCCGTGGCATCGCGCACAACGCGAACAAGGCGGCTGAGCATGGGAAGCGCAACGCGGTAGCGCCTCCTGTGGGACTCACCGCGGAGCCAGCTAGCCCGTCCACCGTGGGGAGCACGCTCTCGGAGACTTCGACCACCGAGAAGACAGGAACGCCTCCCGAACTGGGTAGCTCCGCCCTTGGTGGGTCGCTCGAACGAGTGCGTGTCGACGCGTCGGGGGAGCCCATGACCACGAATCAGGGCGTCCTCGTCGCCGACAACCAGAACTCCCTCAAAGCCGGGCTCCGCGGACCGACACTCCTCGAGGATTTCATCCTCCGCGAGAAGATCACCCATTTCGACCACGAGCGGATCCCCGAGCGCATCGTCCACGCGCGCGGTTCGGCAGCCCACGGCTACTTCGAGAACTACGAGGCCCTCGGTGACATCACCCGGGCGGCCCCCTTTGCCGAGCCGAAGCTGCGCACCCCGGTGTTCGTGCGCTTCTCCACCGTCGCCGGCGAGCGCGGTTCGAAGGATACTGCCCGCGACGTCCGAGGTTTCGCGGTCAAGTTCTACACGACCGAGGGCAACTGGGACCTGGTTGGCAACAACATCCCGGTCTTCTTCATCCAGGACGCGATGAAGGTCCCCGACCTCGTGCACGCCGTGAAGCCCGAGCCGCACCACGGCATGCCGCAAGCGGCGTCGGCCCACGACACGTTCTGGGACTTCGTCTCGCTGATGCCGGAATCGACGCACATGCTGATGTGGGTCATGTC
>JACMLI010000302.1 GCA_014379705.1 Gemmatimonadaceae bacterium | reverse complement strand
CGCCGAGGGCACGGGCGGTCCACGCAGAGCTGGAGCGGCAACGAGATGGATACGTACGCCGACGACCTCGCCACGCTGATCGAGAGCCTCGACCTCCGCGGCATCACGCTCGTGGGCTTCTCGACCGGCGGCGGTGAGGTGGCGCGCTACATCGGTCGGCACGGGACCTCGCGCGTGGAGAAGGCCGTCCTCGTGTCCGCCGTTTCCCCCTTCATGCTGCAGACGCCCGACAGCCCGCACGGCGTCCCCATCGAGGTGTTCGACGGCATTCGCGCCGCGTCCCTTGCCGACCGCTCGCAACTCTATCGCGACCTCGGCGACGGCCCCTTCTTCGGCGGGAATCGCCCTGGACAGTCGCCTTCGCGCGGGATGCGGGACGCGTTCTGGCTGCAAGGCCTCCAGTCGGGGCACCACAACGCCTTCGAGTGCATCGCGGCGTTCTCGGCCACGGACTTCCGCAAGGATCTCGATGCGTTCAACGTGCCGACGCTTGTGATCCACGGCGACGACGACCAGGTCGTGCCCTTCGAAGTTGGCGGGAAGGCTTCGGCGGCGCGCATTCGCGGCGCCGAGCTCAAGGTCTACGCAGGCGCGCCACATGGCATTACCGATACCCACAAGGACCAGCTGTCCCGCGATTTGCTCGCGTTCCTCGAAAGCTGAATCTTCCCCCCCTCCCCGTCACCACACTGGAGCTTCCATGAACGCCGCCGCTACCAAACGCCCAACCGTCGTGCTCGTGCACGGATTCTGGGTCACCCCGCGCAGCTGGGAACACTGGATCACGCGCTACGAATCGCAGGGATACCGGGTGATCGCCCCGGCGTATCCCGGCTTCGAGGTCGAGGTCGAGGCACTGAATCGGGACACCACGCCGATCGAGCAGGTCACGATCCCCAAGATCGTCGAGAAGATTGAATCGATCATTCGCGAGCTCGACACGCCGCCGATCCTCATGGGGCACTCGGCGGGTGGCGCCATCGTTCAGGTGCTGATGGACCACGGCTTTGGCGCCGCCGGCGTCGCACTCAACTCCGCGCCTACGGAAGGCGTGCTTGTCGCGCCGCTGTCCCAGCTCAAGTCCACCTTCCCCGTGCTCAAGAGCCTGTCGAACCGCCACAAGGCGGTCGGGTTGACCCTGGACGAGTGGACGTACGCGTTCACCAACACGTTCACGTCCGAGGAGTCGCTGGCGCTTTACCAGCGGTACCACATCCCCGCGTCCGGCGCGATCCTGTGGGGGAGCGTGCTCGCGAACATCCAGCCGGGCCACCAGGACGTGTGGGTGGACTACAACAATGATGCGCGGGCGCCCCTGCTCTTCCTGTCGGGCGAGAACGACCACATCATGCCGCCGTCGGTGCAGCGCTCCAACGCAAAGCACTACAAGTCGAACACGATCACCGAGATCAAGGAGTACCCGGGGCGCGCGCACCTCATGCCCGCGCAGGCCGGATGGGAAGAGATCGCGGACTACGCGCTCGACTGGGCGCTGTCGCACGCGAAGGTCGCGCGCGCCACCGCGACCGCGTGACCGAGGTACGCATCACGCACATCGGTGGGCCGACGACGCTGATCGAGGTTGGTCCGTGGCGCCTGCTCACCGATCCCACGTTCGACCCTCCGGGGCGCCGCTACGGATTCGGGTGGGGCACGGCGTCGACGAAGGTTCGCGGGCCCTCGGTGGAGGCCCGCGACCTGCCGCCGATCGACGCGGTGTTGCTGAGCCACGACCACCACGCCGACAACCTCGATGATGCCGGGCGGGCGATCCTCCCGTCGGTGGGCACCGTCGTGACCACGCGGGCCGGCGCGCGGCGCCTCGGTGGAAACTCGCGCGGGCTCCTGCCCTGGGAGGAAGTTCGTCTCGAGAAGGCCGGGTATCCCGCGATCGTCGTGCGGGCAACGCCCTGTCGACATGGTCCCCCGGCGAGCCGTTGGGTGGTGGGAGACGTCATCGGGTTCGCGCTGACGTGGGATGGGCAGCGCCATGGCACGTTCTGGATCACTGGCGACACCGTGTTCTACGAAGGCGTGCGCGAGGTATCGCGTCGG
>JACMLI010000301.1 GCA_014379705.1 Gemmatimonadaceae bacterium | reverse complement strand
CGTCGTGCGAGACGACGATGCCACCCGCGGGCCCGAGGCCGCGCTCCGTGAGCGCATCGAGCGTGCCCTGCGCCATCGCTGCCGCGGCCTTGCCGATGGCGATCACCATTGGTGGCGTGGAGAGCCCTAGCTCGCGGACCGCAGTGGCGGTGGCCTGCCGCGGATTGGCGGCATGCGTCGCGACGAGGTACAGCTGCTCGAGCTCAGCGCGCTGCGACGCGAGCCATCGTGCATTCTCCATGGCCCAAGCATCGCGGGACGTGCGCGCCGCGGCCACCCCCGAATGTCGGAACGGCCCGGCGGATGCCGGGCCGTTCGTCGAGCGTCAGTTCTTCGGAGCGGGTGGTGGCGAGGACTTGTCCACCGCGGCTGCGAGTTCCGTGTACGCGTCCTCCGCCATCTGCCGGAACGGTTGGGCCTTGTACACGATGCGTCCGTCGGGGCCGATCACGTAGAGCGACCGATTGTCGGTGTTTCGTGCCGCATCATAGGCGCCGTAGGCGGTGCCGACCTTGCCGGCCGGATCCGACCCAAAGAGCATCGGGAAGTCCGCGTCGCGGGCCCAGGAGTGGAGCGCGGTGTCCGCATCGACACTGATGCCGATCACGACGACCTTGCGTCCGTTGTTGAAGAGCGTGGCGTACTGATCACGGTACGCCTCCATTTGAACCGTTCAACCACGCGTCCTTGCTTTGAAGAAGAACGCGAGGACGACAGTGTTTCCGCGGTAGTTCTGCAGCTTGATCTGGTCGCGGAGGATGCCGTAGCGCGTCGCCCCGCCGAGCTCGAAATCGGGGGCCATCTCGCCGACCTTGGGCCCCGTCTCGGGTTGCTGGGCTCGACCGTACGCAGGGGCCAGTGCGAGCATCGCTGCTCCCACTCCCCATTTCACCAACGTGTTCCTGTGCATCGAAGGGCTCCGGGCAATAGTGAATCAAGTTTGGGACGCTGACGCGGGGAGGGCAATGCCCATTCGGTGACCAGACGTGGGGACAGGCGATTGCCCAGCGGAACGGACGAAGCCGCTTCCAAGTCGTTGCAGGGCAACGGGGAGGCATTGGGCACGACGGCTGCAATAGGACCCCTGTCCCGCACACGGAGCCCTCATGACCATTCGCCGTCTTTCGCTTTCGCTCGTCGCCGCCACGGCTCTCGTGGCCTGCGGCAAGGACCAGCCAACCGTCGACGACGCGCTGCGTCAGGATCTCTCGCTCGCATCGCAGGCTTACATGCCCCAACAGTACGTCTCTCCGCTCGAAGCGGGCTACGCCAATGGCTATGCGCCCCAGGGTTATGCACCTCAGCAGTACGGATACCAGCAGGCCGTCGCCCGTCAGCCCCGCATCTATCGGGCGCCGTCCTCGGGCGCATCCTCGGGAACGAGGGCGGGGGGCGGAGAGCGCGTGGTGAAGCACACCAAGCGTGATGCGGCGATCGGTGCTGTCGCGGGTGCTGCGATCGGTGCCGTCACGACCGGCAAGAAGGATCGCCTCAAGGGTGCGGTGCTCGGCGCCGCGGTCGGTGCAGTCCTGGGCGGGGTGATCGGCAACAACGTGGACATCAAGCGCATCCCGCAGTAGCACGCGATGCGACGGCACGAGGGGCAGGGGCGCCAGGCGCTCCTGCCCCTCGTCGTTTGTCAGCGCTCCGCCGTGCCGTCTCTTGGAAGGCGCTCCGCTGCCGGAATGGTCCACTGGGGGATGCCAGTCCACCATGCCACGCCATCGAGGGCATCGAACTTGATGCGCTTGTGCGAGAGGGCAAAGGTGCGAGGCTCCCAGAGGAAGATCGCCGGGGCGTCCTGCACGATGGTCTCGTACGCCTGCCGATAGAGGGCGCGGGCAGTCGCGCGATCGGTCGCGAGGGTTGCGGACTCGAGGAGCGAATCGACTTTCGGGTTCATGTAGTAGCCCCAGTTGCCCGACTGCTCCACGTCGCGCCCGCCCCACGCCTGCGTGATGCCGGACGGTGATGCGTCCTCATGCCACACGTGGATGAACGCGTCGAACTTGCCCTGAATGAGGCGAGGAAAGAGGTTCGCAGGTTCGCTCGCGTCGATCACTGCGTCGACGCCCAGCTGCTTCAGCTGTTCCTGCAACGCCACCGCCATCTGCTTGCGCGTCGCGCTCACTGACGGCACGCTCAACTGAAAGCGCATCGGCTTGCCATTCTTTTCGCGAATCCCGTCGCCGTTGCCATCGCGCCACCCGGCGGAGTCGAGCAGGGCACGCGCGCGATCCAGGTCATGGGGGAGCTGCGCGATCGTCGTATCGGCCGCCCACGACGAGCGTACGAACGGTCCATGGGACACGACGGCGAGCGAGTCGAGGGCAATGCGCACGACCGCGCGACGGTCGATCGCCATGCCGATCGCGCGGCGCACGGCGACATCGGCGAACAGCGCATGCGGTGCCTTTCGATCCGTTGCCGAGCGCATGTTGAACAACAGGTAGCCGTGATCAACGGATGGATACTCGACGACGCGCATCGGTCCATCGGCCTTCACGAGCGCGAGCCCTTCAGGGCGCAGGCTTTCGACGAAGTCAGCTTCCCCCGCCGTGACAGTGCGTGCGCCGCTGTTCAGGTCGGAGACGAAGCGAAGAAGGATGCGATCGCTGAGCGCGCGACGTCGCGACCGCGTGGTATCGGCGCGGAACTCCATGCCGGCGCCACGATCCCACTTCACGAAGCGATACGGCCCACTGCCGATGGGGGCCTGTGCGAAGGGCGACTCCGACAGCTTGGTGCGGTCCACGCCCTCCAGCAGGTGCTTCGGCATGACCGTCAGGTTTGTGGCAAGCCGGAAGATTCGTTCCGGAGAGCGATCCTTGAAGTGCGCGCGGACGGTCATGGAGTCGACCATCGAGAGCGAGTCGAGCGCCGGGAAGTTGGAGGCGAATCCCGAGCCGACTTTCGGATCCTGGAAGAGGGCGTAGCTGAAGATCGCGTCGGCGGCGGTGACTGGATGTCCGTCGTGGAAGCGCGACTGCGGATCGATCTTGAAGTCGATGGTGCTTGAATCGGCGGACCACGTCCAGCTCTCGGCGACCCGCGGCTCGAGTCCGGCGTCCCCCAGCGTGGTGCCGCCGGGCGCAAGTGCCGCGAGGCCCTCGAAGACCTGGTCCACGACCATCTTGGCCTGGATGCTGATGATCGTTGGCGGAGCCATGTGTTCCGGCTCCCCGGCGACGGCAAAGACGATCGTGC
Source organism: Gemmatimonadaceae bacterium (assembly GCA_014379705.1). Lineage (GTDB taxonomy): Bacteria > Gemmatimonadota > Gemmatimonadetes > Gemmatimonadales > Gemmatimonadaceae > RBC101. The sequence goes on along the minus strand of JACMLI010000301.1, from coordinate 3,822 downwards.
CACCACGGGCCGACGCGGTGCCGGGGGCGGGCTCGCCGCACGCGACGACGGCGACGGCCAGCGTGAGGACCGGGAGGACGCGACGGGCGATCATGGGCGTATCGGGGCGAAGATTAAGGTGCAGGCACCGCGAGGCGTGCCGGGCACGGTGCCTGACGAGTGGTGCGGGGCGATGCCATCACCCAAGCATGACGATTCGGTCGCCCTGACGGAACGCGCCCGTCGCGTCGGGCGTGCCGTTTCACGTGGGCTGGGCGTCCCTGCATGGGACCGAGGACCCTGGTCCCTGTATCCAGTACGGCTCACCCCACCGGCCCTGTCGTTTCCTGCGTCCCCACGCCCGCCCTGCGATGGGCCCTGGCCCCTGGATTCCCGAGACCCACTCGAGGCGGAATCGCCCCTGACGTATCGCGAACTCTGCGAAGACGGGCAGCGATTGGAGCGCGAGGGCCTTGGCGTGGAGGCGCGCCGGCAGTACGAACGTGCCCTCCGCCGCACCGGGGCCACGGCGGAGGGGCCGACCACGTCGACCGTGTTCCGCTGGATCGCGCGCTCGTACCAGGCGGAGGGCCACTACGACCATGCACTGGCCTGCCTCGAGGGGGCCTATGCCGTCGCCGAGGTGCAGGGGGATGACGTCGCGCGCGGTCATGCCCTGAACCTCCACGCCATCATCTGGTGGCGGCAGGGACAGCTCGACCAGGCCAGGGCCCTCTACCTCGAGGCGCGCGAGCACGCGATCCACCATCGCGACGCCCTGCTCGGCGCCATGACGGCGCAGAACCTTGGCGTCATCGCCTCGATCCGGGGAGAGCACGACCAGGCCCTCCTCTACTATGAGAGTGCGCTGCGCGAATACCGGCAGCTCGGGATGCACCGGGACGAGTGCATCGCGCTGAACAACCTCGGGATGCTGCAGACGCGCCTCGGGCGCTGTGACGCGGCCCAGGTGTCGTATCGCGAGGCGTTGCTCCTTGCCCAGCGCCACGAGTACGAGGACGTCCGCGCGCAGCTGGAAGTGAACCTCGCCGCCATCACGGTCGCACGCGGGGACTTCGCCGCGGCGCAGGTGGAGGTCACGCACGCCCTCGCCACCGCGCGGGCACGTGACGACCTCAATGCGGTGGCGGAAGCGCTCAAGCTCGCGGGGATCATCGCCCGATCCCGTCAGATGTTCGACGTCGCAGAAGCGCACTTCCGCGAGGCCGCCCAGATTGCCGAGTCGCGGCAGAACGTGCTCCTCCTCGCCGAGTTGCACCGCGAGTCGGCGCTCCTCTTTCGGGCGGCGGGGCGCAACCGCGAGTTGCTGCGCAGCCTGAACGCGGCCCACCGCCTCTTTGGCGAACTCAAGGCACGCCACGATCTCGCCGACATCGAGCGCAGCACGCGGGAACTCGAGGGGGAGTTCATCGACGTCGCGCGGAAGTGGGGACAATCGACGGAATCGAAGGACCGGTACACGCAGGGCCACTGCGAGCGCGTCGCCGACGTGGCCTGCGCGATTGCCCGCCACGCGGGATTCGACGACGCGACGCTGTTCTGGTTCCGCATCGGCACGCTGCTGCACGACGTGGGCAAGCTGGTGATCCCGGAGGAAGTCCTCAACAAGCCGGGGCGCCTCACGCCTGACGAGTGGGAGGTGGTCAAGGAGCATCCCGTCGTTGGCGTGCAGCTCATTTCCGACATCGAGTTTCCGTGGGACATCCTGCCGATCGTGCGGTCGCACCACGAGGCCTGGGATGGGTCGGGATATCCGGACGGGTTGGCCGGGGAGGAGATCCCGCTGGTCGCCCGCATCGTCTGCCTCGCCGACGTCTACGACGCGCTGACATCGGAACGCAGCTACAAGAAGGCGTTGCCGCATGCACAGGCGATGGGACTCATGCGACGCGACGTGGGTCGACAGTTCGATCCCGCGGTGTTCGAGGTCTTCGAGGAAGTGATGGCGGCTCGCCTCGAGGCCCGCACCACACCACTGGAGATGCTGGCGCCCGCACCGGTGGTCGACGTGGGTGCACGCGACGAACTCACCGGACTGTTGATGCGGCGCGCCTTCACCGAGGAGGCCTCGGCACGCCTCAAGGACGCCTCGGGAGACGCGCCCACGCCCTGGACCCTCGCGGTGATCGACGTCGACGCGTTCAAGTCGGTGAACGACACGTTCGGCCACTTGCAGGGCGACGACGTCCTGCGCGCCGTCTCCCACGCGCTCACCGCGGGTATCCGGGAATTCGACCACGCGGGCCGATACGCCGGTGACGAGTTCGTGCTGCTGCTGCGCGCCGACTTGCGTGAAGCAACGATGGTGGCGGAGCGGCTCTGCGAGGCCGTGGGGCGCCTGCGAGTGCCCGTTCGCGGCAACGAGGAAGGGGCGGTCACGGTGACGCTCTCGATCGGCTTGAGTACCGCGCCGCTGCATGGCAGCACCTTCGAGGCGCTCTTTGCTGCGGCCGATCGGGCGCTGTACGATGCGAAGCGACGCGGACGGAATGTCGTATCCCTCGCCGGTGCCGATGGTGGCGCGGGCAAGCCGCGGCTCGACCTGGAGCGCTTTGTGGGAAGGACCGAGGAGGTCGGCAAGCTGGTCACGCATTTCGAGGCTGCGGTGCGCGGGGAACCGCGTGTGCTCGCGGTCGTGGGCGAGGCGGGCGTGGGCAAGACCACGCTCGTGCGTCGCATCATGTCCGACGTGCGGCTCCGGACAGGCGTGATGGTGTTCGGCCGCTCGCACGAGGCGGACGTGCGCCCGCCGTATGGACCGTGGATGGACGTCATCGCCGGGCTGCACGGCCTGGGAGTCGTCACCGGGCGGTCGTGGCCCGAGCTGGAGCGTCTCGTCCCGAAGCTGCGCGCCAATGACGCCGCCGAGAGTCCACTGCCGCCTGGCACCAAGTACGGCCTGCTGGAGGAGATCGTCGCCTTCCTGCGCCTCGCGGCGTCGCATCGCCCGCTCGTGCTCGTCCTCGACGACATGCAGTGGGGCGACACCGCGTCGTGGGATGCGACCGAACACATCGTGAGCCAGCTCGAGCAGGAGCGCATCCTCGTCTGCCTGACGATTCGCCACGAGGACGCCGAACGCATCGAATCGAGCCGGCAGCGCCTCTCGCGGCACGAGTGCTATCACGAACTGCACCTGTCCCGGTTGCTCCCGGCGGAAGTGCACACCTGGGTCAACGCTGCGCTGCAGCAGCCGATCGTCGGCTCCGAGTTCCCCGATGCCCTCTATCGCTTCACCGAGGGGAATCCGCTCTTCGTCAAGCAGGTGATGCAGGCGCTCTTTGATGAAGGGCTGCTCTGGCACAATGGCACGACGTGGGAGTGGCGGGAGATCGACCACCTCGCGTTGCCGACCGCCATCGATGACCTGATGAGCCGGCGCCTGTCGCACCTCGCGCCGTCGGCGACGCGGATCCTCGCCGTGGCCGCGGTCTTCGGGCGCACGTTCGACATCGATGACGTCGCGGTCGCCGAGCGGGCGACGGAAGACCAACTGCTCGACGCGATCGACGAGGGAATCCGGGCCGGGGTGATCGAGCCCGCTAACCCCGGAGACGCGTTGCAGTACTCCTTCGTGCATCGCCTGCTCGCCGACGCGCTCAAGCGCGGCCTCAATCCGCGTCGCCTGCAGCTCACGCAGCGCCGCGTGGCGGAGACGCTCGAGGCGCGCCATCCCCATCAGCTGGCGGAGATCGCGGCGCTGTACGACCTCGGGGGCGACGCCGAGCGCGCGCACACCACGGCGCTCCGTGCCGGTGAAAGCGCGGCGGCCGTGTCCGCCCTCGACGACGCAATGCGTGCCTTCCGCATCGCCGTGCGACG
>JACMLI010000300.1 GCA_014379705.1 Gemmatimonadaceae bacterium | reverse complement strand
CGTACAGGAAGTTGGGGTCGGTGTCCTCGGCGAGGAGCCGAAACAGCGGCCGGCGCGCGTTGTGGATCGGGGGCGAATCACGGTCCCAACCCAGCTCGAGGAGGCGATGCACCGCCGTCGCGGTCCCAATGCCCGCGTCCGGGTTTTTCGCCCCCGGAATTGGTGCATTGATGATCGCGCTGCCCCAGACGCCCTCGGCAGTCTGATTGACGATCAGCTTGGCTGCTTCCTTTGTGAGTGTCAGGCCGTCCAGACGCGACGGCATGCGCCCAGCGGGGAGGAAGGCCTTGATGGCGCGATACTGAATTGGCGCTGTCGCATTGGCCAGCAGCCATAACACCGGGACCTCTACAGGAGGCGGCGGTGGTGGCGGAGGTGGCGGCGCTGGCGGAGGTGGCGGTGCGGCCGGCAGCTCCGAGTCGTCATCCAATGGAAGCATCTTTCGATGGCTTTCGAGTTAAACCATTATCGCGCAAGGAGATAGGGTCACAGTGACCCTGTCTCGCCCGTTCGCGGCGTAACGATACCGTTTTGCGCTCGCGGCGCTAGTGGCGTTGATCGTGTAGGTTGGCCCACATGACACGTCCCGGTGCCCCGAATGCGGGGTGAGTTTGTCGATGTCGGGGATGCCCGGCTTTACTACTATGCGGCCGGCACGAGGGGTTCAGGCGAACCCCTCGTCTTTGTCCATGGCTTCCCGACCTCGTCGCATCTCTGGCACAGCGTGGTCCCCCTGATGCCGGCCGGGCACCGCGTGGTGGTGCTCGACCTGCTCGGCTATGGACGTAGCGACCGTCCCAGCCCCAGCGCCGACCTCTCGATCCGCGGACATGCCGATCGACTGCTTCGCCTGCTCGACCTGCTCGGGATCAACTACGCAACCATGATCGGCCACGACCTGGGCGGCGGCGTAGTCACCGAGCTCGCGCTTCGCGCACCAGCGAGGGTATCGCGGCTCTGCCTTGTCGATACCGTAGCGTTCGACGGATGGCCCGGTCGTGAGGTACGACTGGCGCGTGCCACCATGCCGCTGACGCGCCACCTGCCGGGAAGCTGGATCGGATCGATCCTTCGAGCGGACTTGCTGCGTGGCTATTCGTCAACGGAGTTGGGGGTACACAGCGTGGACCAATTCATTCGCCCCTTCTGCGAGCCCGACGGGGTGGAAGCACTCGTCGCGCACCTGGCGGCGATGGATGCACGGGAGACGGTCGCGCACGAAGTTCGGTTGAAGGACGTGGTCGTTCCGACGGCCATTGTGTGGGGAGCGGATGACCCTTTCCTTCCCGTGGACCTGGGGCGTCGGCTTCACGAGGCGATCCCGGGCTCGACGTTCGACGTGGTGGCGGCGGGACGGCACTTCCTCCCTGAGGAGTCTCCCGAGCGCGTGTCCGACGTCGTGCACTCCCTGCTGACTCGATGACTGCACCCCGGCTGGACACCTTTCGCACCATGGTGGCGAAGCATCCCACGAACGCACTCGCGCGTTTCGGCCTCGCCAACGAGCTGCTCAAGGCGAAGCTGTGGGCAGAGGCGGAGGAGCACCTGCGGGTGTACCTCGGCGCGTACGATGACGAGGGCAACGGCTACGGGCGGCACGCCGAGGCGCTCGAGGCGTTAGGCAGGACGACCGAGGCCGCGGCCGCGCTGCACCTCGGGATTGAAGCCGCCCACCGGGCCGGACACCCGGGGCTGGCGAATGAACTTCATGAACGACTCGCCGCATTGGAGGAATCCGCGTGACCGTGGTTCGCCTGTTCGTCCTTGCCTCGCTCGCCCTCGGGCCCGCCGTCGTCGCCGAGGCGCAGGGCGCCATTGGCCCGATGCTCCAATCCGTGACGGTGGGAAGCCGCGTGCGGGTGTTTGCCCCATCGCTTCGCCGCGACCGGTTCGTCGGGCGCATCGATTCGCTCGACACAGGGGAGATGGTGCTCGACACCGCGGGCGTGCGTCGTCGCCTGGGGTTCGAGATGGGGCCGGTACTCGTGGAGTCGTTTCGTCGCGTGCGTATCCGGAACGGCGCGATCGAGGCGATTGAAGTGAGCGGCGGTCGGACGACGCGCTCGGCGACGCTCAAGGGCGCGATCATCGGGGGGCTGGTGGGCGCCGCGCTGATCGGCTTCGGCCAGGCCCCGGAGGTGAATCCGGGCCTCAAGGACTTCGTACGGAACGCCCCCATTGGATTCGCAGCCGGCGTGGTGATCGGCGGCGGGGTCGGCTACGCGTTAGGCGGCGAGAAGTGGCTTCCCGCTGAAGTGCCGCGGTAATGGGACTAGTGGACTAGTGGACTAGCGGACTAGCGGACTAGCGGACTAGTGGTGGACGGACGGTCCGACCGCCTGCACGTCACCACTAGTCGACTAGTCCACTCGCCTACTGGCCTGCTAGTCCGTCACGTCCTACCGTACTTGACGCGCAGCGTCGAGTGCGTTCGCGATATCGCGCGAAAGCGCGCGCGCTTCCTGCGTGGCAGAGCCGACGTCGTTGAGCACCGACTGGACGCCCGCCGAGCGCAGGGCGATCAGGTCGAGGCGCATGTTCTGCAGCATCAGCGACGCGCTGTCGAGTTGGGAGACCAGTGTTTCGCGGCGCGACGCGAGGTCGTTCATCGTGCTGAGCTGCCGCTCGAGCAACTCCACCTTGTGCTCGCGATCGCGTGATTCCGGCTGGCCCTTCGCCGTGTCGATGCGACGACGCAGCTCCTCGAGCACGCCAGGCTGCACGTCCTCGTCGAGGCGATGGAGCGACAGCGCGACCGAGCCGACGCGCTCGGCGAGAGCGTCCACCGTCGGCAGCACGTCCGGGATGAGGTCGCGATCGGGCTTCGTCAGCTTGGAGACTGCCTCGTGGATCGTCTGGCGGTCGGTCGCCGCGCGAAGCACCACGGGCCCATGCGGTCCGGCGAGCACGTCACGCGGCGCGAGCTTCTCGGCGTAGACGGCGGGCGGCGGACCGGAGGCGAGTTGTTCGTTCGCCGCGCGTTCCGCCAGGCGGTCACGCGCCTGGCTTCCGAACACGTCCTTGACGCGGAGGCCCTCGGCCCAGAGCGCGGCTGCGCGGTGCATCAGCCCGATGGACATGCCGGCCATCGGGAAGAGGAACCAGAGAAAGTCCGGTGAAAAAGCGACGTTGATGGCGGCGAGCATGCCCACAGTCACCGCGGCGCTCGCACTGCGACGACGGAAGCGCTTGATCTTCTCGCTGACGGGAAGCCCTTCGAACTGCGCCAGGCTCTCGCCACGCTTTCGCTGGACCTCCCCGCCGCGGCCCGGCTGGCGCCATTGGCTTCGTGCATCGCGCCACGACGGAGGCATCCAGGGGGGAACGGGTGCGAGCGCTCCGCGCGAGGGCTGCAGCGGCACCGGCAGGTTGCGCG
>JACMLI010000299.1 GCA_014379705.1 Gemmatimonadaceae bacterium | reverse complement strand
GCTCCGGATCGCGCGCGAGGTGCCGACCGCCATCAACAGGCCCACCACGAGTCCCACGGCCACGACGCGAGCCCCCTGGCGAAAGACCATTCCCTGCACACTCCGCCGCGTCGCGCCGAGCGCCATCCGGATCCCGATCTCGCGCGAACGCTGGCTCACCGCGAACGCCACCACGCCGTACACACCAACGGCCGCAAGCAGCAACGCCACGCCCCCCAGCCCGGTCGCAACCTGGCCGGCCAGCTTCACTGGGGTCACGGTCCGCTCCAGCTCCTGGTCGAAGCCACGCACGTCGACGAGCACGCCGGGATCAAGGTCCCGCACGAGGCGATCGGCGAGCGCCCGCACGGCCGCCGTCGTGAGGTCGGCGTTCACGACGAGTCGTTGCTCCGAGAGGGACTGCCAGCTGCCGCTACGATAGACATACGGTCCGTCCGGGGTGCCCAGGGATGTGCTCTGGATGTCGCGCGCCACGCCAACTACCACGAGGCGCGTCGGACCATCGGTGATGGTCCTCCCGAGGGGCTCCGCCTCCGGCCATGCCTGACGGGCGAATGCCTCGCTGATCACGACCGGTGCAGGGTCCGAAGGCTCCTTGTCGGTGAACGCGCGGCCGCGGACGATCGGGATGCCTAACGTCGAGAACCAGTTGCCCGAGACGTAGTTGATCAGCGTGGGAACGGTCATGGCGGAATCGGCGGTTCCCCCGTCCGCCCGCACCTGCGTGGAGCCACGCCCGCGGAGGGGGATGAACGCGCCAAGGGCGATCGACTTCACCCCCGCTGCGGCGGCGATCTGCTCGCGCACCGTGGTGAGGAACGCCTGGGCCTTCACGGAATCGTATCCCGCCTGTTCGAGCTTGAAGGACAGCGTGCTCACGCCCTGGATCGTGAAGCCGGGCTCGATCGCGAATGATCGCTGGGTGGCGCGCAGGAACATCGCCGCCGTGACGAGCAGCAACGCGCTCACCGCCACCTGCACGCCGACCGCGATGCTGCGCCACCGCGACGCCAGGCCTTTCCCTGACCCGGCATCGTTGCGCAGCGCTGCCGTGAGTTGGAGCTTCGTCGATTGCAGGGCGGGAACAAGCCCGAAGAGCAGGGCGGCCCCGATCGCAAAGACCCCGGTGAACGTGAGCACCCGCCAGTCCGGCGTGAGAACGAGGTTGATCTGCTGATCGGGGGCGGAGAACCGGATCAACGGAGGCAGCCACCACGCGAGCACGAGTCCCGCGCCCCCGCCAAGTGCCGCCAGCAACATGCTCTCGACCATCAACTGCGCCACGAGCCGCGCCCGTGAGGCGCCGATCGAGAGCCGAATGCCGATCTCCCGCCGGCGTGCTGCCGCGCGGGCGAGGAGCAGGTTCATCACGTTGGCGCAGCACATCATCAGGATGAGCGTGCCGAGCAGCAGCACCGCGGCCACCACCGATGCGATTTCCGCGCGGTTATCCGGATCGGCGAGACGCGCGCCCTTCATGACCGAAATCGACGAGAGACGCCCCGGCCAGTTCGCGTCCTCCGCACGGGCGAGGGCGGTCAGTTCGGCCGCCGCGCCTCCTGGCGTCGCACCCGTCCGCAATCGACCGATCGCCGAAAGCCAGCTCATGTCCCGGTCGAATTCGCTTGCCGAGTTCGGGTGCAAGGCAGGGTACATCGTCACCGGGACCCATAGCTCGGCCGCGTCGAGGTCGATGCCGCCGAACCCCGGTGCCGCCACGCCCACGACCGTGAAGGAGACCCGGTTGAGCATGATGGCTCGGCCGATGATGGTCGTGTCCCCACCGAACTGCCGCATCCATTGGCCATGTGCCAGCACCGCGACGTTTCCCGCGCCGCGTTGCGCGCACTCGTCAGGCGCGAATGGGCGTCCCCGGGCCATCGGGATGCGCGTCGCCGAGAAGTAGTTGCAGCTCACGAGTTCGCCGTTGAGCCCCACCACACGATCCCCGGCGTCGAGCGTGAACGCCTGGCGGCGATACACGGCGAGCTGCTCGAGGTTGTTCACCCCTTCGCGCAGGCGAAGGTAGTCGGGCCAGGACACCATCGTCGCCCGCCCGTTGACCATGAGGTTGTACGCACGTCCATCGTCGCGCACCTGACGGTACACGTTCACGAGTCCCGACGGATCGCCGACCGGTGGTGGACGCAGGACCAGCGAATAGAGCAGGGTGAAGAGCGCCGAGTTGACGCCGATGCCGAAGGCCAGGGTGAGGACCGCCGTGAGGGTGAACGCTTTCCGCCTGACGAGTCCACGCCCGGCGTAGCGCAGCGTCCGCCAGGCCGCGTCGAGCCACGCCGTCGGACGTGACTCGTGGAATCGCTCGGCGTGCGAGGTCACGTTTCCGAACGTCTTGCGTGCGGAAAGGAGCGCGTCTGCCGGGGGCACGCCCTCCGCAACGAGCCGATCCGCCTCGAGGTCGATGTGCGACTGGATTTCGTTCGCGAAGTCACGGTCGCTGCGGGGGCGCTTCCACCACATGGGCTACTCCGGTGCGAGTTCGGGACCCAGCACGCGCCCGACCGCGGCCGCAAGCCGGTGCCACCGGCTGGCCTCGGCGAGCAGCTGCTTGCGGCCTGCTTTCGTCAGTTGGTAGAAGCGTGCCTTCCGGTTGTTCTCGGAGACGCCCCATTCGGCGGTGATCCACCCCCGCTCCTCGATGCGCTGCAGGGCGGGGTACAGGGAGCCGTGATCCACGAGCAGGGCGTCGTCGGAACTCGCCTGGATCGCGCGTGCGATGCCCTGGCCGTGTTGCGGCCCGAAGAGGAGCATGCGCAGGATGAGCAGGTCGAGCGTGCCCTGCAGCAGCTGGTCGCGTTCGCGACGATCGTCTTGGGTTGACATTCGACCCAAGCATGGCGGATCATGGGTAGATTGTCAACCCAAGACCCCGCGCCGCGGCGATCGGCCTGGCCTAGTAGCTCCAGCCGCGGTGGGTCTCCCCCGCGGGCGCATGACGCTTGACGTGCGTCGCCATCTGCCGCACCAGCTCGGCCCATGTCACCGCGTGCCACGAATGCCCCCTGGAAGGTCGGCCATACGTGAACGGCACGTCCTTCCCCGGCGTCGCACCCTTCAGGAACGCCTCGAACCGGTAGACCGCGAGGTTGAGGTAGAAGTCGTCCATGTCGCCGGAGAAGAAGTGCAGCTTGTGCGCCACCCTGGGCCCTAACGTGGCCCAGTGGCGCTCGGCGAACTCGCGAAGGTCGTAGCCCTGCGCCTTGTAGGAGAGCGCGACCTCGCGGTCGATGGTGCCGGTCAGCTTGTTCCACAGGGGTCGGGGATAGCCGTCGGCATCGAGCGGGCCGAAGATTGCCTCCCACCCCTCGAGCTGGTAGTTGGAGCGACCCCGCGTGCCGAGCACCTCCTCGAAGAGCGACAGCTGCCGCAGCGTCCACTGCACCTGCCCCTCGGCGTTGCGCTTGAATGGGCGCTCCGAGCTGGTGAACATCGTGCTCGGCTGCACGAACGCGTTAGTGTCGGCGTAGATGTCGACCAGCTGGTAGCGCCGAAAGTCGATCGGGTCGGGCTGGAGCACCCACGCCCCGCCAAAGAAGTCCGGGTACTTGAGCTGCAGGGCGAGCGTTTGCCAGCCACCCGTGGAGGCGCCCTCGGCGAGTCGGGCCCACGGTGTCCCGATCATGCGGAACTGCCGCTCGAGCTCCGGGATGATCTCCTCGACCATCGCGTCGCCATAGGGTCCGTTGCTCGCCGAGTTCACCGAATAGCCGTCGAGGAAAAACGGTGTCGCCTGCTCGAAGGACACGGCGATGAAGCGCGGGAACGCGTCGCTGTTCCACGACTTGTAGAAGTCGAAACCGGTCTCGACGCCGGTGACCGGATTGATCAGGCCGACCCCACGCACGCGCGTCGAGTCAGGGGTGAAGCTGAACGGGACGCTGTGCCCGAAGGTGTAGACCGTCGGGTAGCGCGACTCCGGGTGCTCGCGGTAGCCCTTCGGCAACAGGACGGTCGCGTGGAAGTAGATCGGCCGTCCCCAAAACGCTGAGAGCTTGCGACTCTGGATACGAACGCGTTTCACCCATTCGGTGTCCACGGGGCGCGACGCGGCGGGGATCACCTTGTCGATGCGCAGCGACACCGTGCCCCCCTCGCCCACGCGGATGCGCTGGACAGCGCTGTACACGTTGCCAGGGGCGATCTGCATCACCTCCTGCGTGCCGTCATTCATGTGCAACCAGAGGCGCTTGCCATCCGATCGCGTCACCTGCTCATAGACGTTGACGATGGCCTGCGCGTAGTACTCGCCCGGGGGAAGCGAGCCGAGGGCCACGGGGTAGCCGAGCGCCTTGTCGTCGACGAGGGCGGGAGTGCCCGCAGGGAGCTGCTCGAGGTCGATGGCGAAGATCGCGGCGCCTTGTGGCGCGATCAACATCCGTGGCTCGGGAGACGGCAGCTTGGAGATCGCCAGGACGAGCCGCCCGGTGAGCGGCTGCGCGCGCGTTGCTGGGTCAACGGTGACCTCGAATCGCGGCGCCTGGGCGGTCGCGGTGGCGCCGAGCGCGCTGACGCTGAGCGCGACGAGGCGCGCGGCCTTCATGCCGAGCGCGGTGAGGCACTTCATGGCCCACGATCCCCGCGCGAAGGCCGCCGCGCCGAGACGATGGCGCCGACTTCGCGCGCGATGGTCGAGGGCGCCGAAGACAGGCCTTCGACGACGCTCTGGATATCCGCCGCCGGCCGGTTCTGGCTCATCTTCCACTTGCCCTCCATGCGCACGATCGAGATCTGCACGCCCACGATCGC
>JACMLI010000298.1 GCA_014379705.1 Gemmatimonadaceae bacterium | reverse complement strand
GCCCGCGACCTGCCGCCGATCGACGCGGTGTTGCTGAGCCACGACCACCACGCCGACAACCTCGATGATGCCGGGCGAGCGATCCTCCCGTCGGTGGGCACCGTCGTGACCACGCGGGCCGGCGCGCGGCGCCTCGGTGGCAACTCGCGCGGGCTCCTGCCCTGGGAGGAGGTTCGTCTCGAGAAGGCCGGGTATCCCGCGATCGTCGTGCGGGCAACGCCCTGTCGACATGGTCCCCCGGCGAGCCGTTGGGTGGTGGGAGACGTGATCGGGTTCGCGCTGACGTGGGATGGGCAGCGCCATGGCACGTTCTGGATCACTGGCGACACCGTGTTCTACGAAGGCGTGCGCGAGGTATCGCGTCGGCTCAAGGTCGGCACGATGCTCCTCCATATGGGTGGCGTGCGTTTCCCGGTGACCGGCCCGCTGCGCTACACCATGACCGCCACCGACGCCGTGCGTACATGCGAGCTCGTGCGTCCCCACCTCGCGATCCCGATCCACTACGAGGGGTGGGGACACTTCCAGGAGAGCCAGTCAACCATCGAGTCGGCCTTTGCGCGCGCGAGCGGCGAGGTGCGCGCCCGCCTCCGCTGGGTACCGCTCGGATCGGCGGTGGGGATACCCACGTAGGGGGAACCCCGTCGCACCGGCGAAGCATGCCCCGGCAGGCACTAAGCCGGGGGCCGATGCCCCGTGTCGTTATTTGTGGGCCACGGTGCGACCGGCGTTGTGAACGAAGGCTATTGGCCCCACGTTGAAGGAACAGGACGATGTATTCCTTCGACGGTTTTCCCATGCATACCCCTGCGTTCCGCCCGCGAACGAGCTCTCGCCTGATTGTTTCGCGCCTCCTGCTCGGCACCATCCTCGCCGTGCCATGCGCGCTCGCAACGGCACAAGCCCCACAGACGCCGGAGGCGCAAGCCCAGCTACGGGCCCGACGCGACTCGATCGAGGCGGAGCTCCAGCGGCTCGCCGTCGTCGATCGCAAGATCATGATCAAGATGCGCGACGGGGTGCGCATGCAGGCCGACGTGTACCGGCCGAAGAATGCCACCGGCAAGGTGCCCACGATCTTCGTGCGCACGCCGTACAACTTCAACTGGTGGGACGTGCGACTCGGCGCGCCCGCGGACATGTCGTCGCGTCTCGAGGCCGTCAAGCGCGGGTACGCGTACGTCGACATGAACGAGCGCGGTCACTTCTTCTCCGAGGGCAACTACGACATCCTCGGGCCCCCGCTCACCGACGGTGTCGACGAGATCCAGTGGATCTCCACGCAGTCCTGGTCCAATGGCAAGGTCGGGCTCATCGGGTGCTCGTCGACCGCGGAGTGGCAGATGGCGGTCGCAGCGCAGAACCCGAGCGGGCTCGCCGCGATCATCCCCCAAGGCTTCGGCGCAGGCGTGGGCCGTGTCGGGCCATACTTCGAACAGGGCAACTGGTATCGCGGCGGCGCGGTGCAGATGCTCTTCATCGCCTGGCTCTACGGCGAGCAGAACCAGAACCGGCCAATGCCTCCCGCGGGCATGTCGCAGGAGGAACTGGTGCGCTTCTCCAAGTCCTTCGACCTCTCCCAGCAGGCCCCGCGCATCGACTGGGACAAGGCCCTGCGTCACCTCCCGGAGATGGACATCATCAGGGCCGTGGACGGTCCAAGGGGCGTCTTCGCGGATTCCATGCCCGGCATCGCCACCGGGGGTGCCATGATCAAGCGTGCGCCTAACGATCCGGCGTGGTACAAGGGCGGGCTCTTCCACGACGACATGGTCATCAACGTCCCGGGCCTCTGGTTCATGTCGTGGTACGACGTGTCGGTCGGGCCGAACCTCGCGACGTTCAACCACGTGCGGAAGACCGCGCGCCCCGAGATCGCCAACCAGCAATACGCCGTGATCGCACCCACCCTGCACTGCGCCTACAAGCGCGCCACCGAGAACACCATCGTCGGCGAGCGCAGCATGGGCGACGCGCGCCTCGACTATGACGCGTTGACCTACGGCTGGTTCGACACCTTCCTCAAGGGCGAGAAGACCGGGCTGCTCGACACACTCCCCAAGGTCCGTTACTTCACGATGGGCGCGAACAAGTGGCAGACCTCGGACTCCTGGCCCCCGCGCGGCGCCGAGACGCTGAGCTATTTCCTGTCGAGCGGCGGGAACGCCAACTCGCTGGCCGGCGACGGCACGCTCACGTCAACGCCGCCGGCCGTCGACAAGCCCGACACGTTCAGCTACGACCCGATGAACCCCGTGCCGTCCTACGGCGGCAACGTGTGCTGCACCGGCAACGCCGTGGTTGGTGGCTCCCTCGACCAGCGCAAGATGGAGGAGCGAAAGGACATCCTCGTGTACTCCACCGAGCCGTTCAAGGAGGGCATGGAAGTGAGCGGGCCCGTTGAGCTCACGCTCTACGTCTCCTCCGACGTGAAGGACACCGACTTCACGGTGAAGCTTATCGATGTGGATCCCCAAGGTCGCGCCTGGAACCTGGATGAGACGATCCAGCGCG
>JACMLI010000297.1 GCA_014379705.1 Gemmatimonadaceae bacterium | reverse complement strand
GGATCGGGCGACGGTCCCGAGTAGGTCCGTGCGGGTGGTGATGGCCGCCGTCGCGGCCCTGCTGCTCCTCTGCCTAACGCCCGACGTGGCGTGGGCCTGGACGCCGGGGACGCACGTATTCCTCGGGGACGCGATCCTGCGGTCGCTGGCCATCCTGCCCGGCAACATTGCCGAGCTGCTCAGCGCGTTTCCGTACGATTTCCTCTACGGCTCGATTGCCGCCGACACGTCCATCGCCAAGAAGTACGCGGCGGCCGGGCGGCACTGCCATTCGTGGACCGTGGGGATGGAGATCCTCGAGCGCGCGCGCGACGAGTCGATGCGCGCCTTTTCGCTGGGGTACCTCGCGCACCTCGCGGCCGACGTGATCGCACACAACTACTTCGTGCCGCGGCAACTCGCCGTGACGTCGACGACCGCGGCGATCGGCCATAGCTACTGGGAGAATCGCTTCGAGACGCACCTGGGCGAGGGATCCGCGCGACGCGCCCGCGAGCTGATCCTGCTCGATCATTCGCGCGCGGACGCGCACCTCGATCGCATCCTCAGTCCGACGATCTTCTCCACGCCCACCAATCGCCGGATCTTCCGCGGCATGGTGCGGGTGACGGACATGGAGTCGTGGCAGCGCATCTTCCAGCTCGCCAAGGAGCATTCGCGCTGGGACATTCCGGACCCCGAGGTCGCAGGCTACCTCGCGCGCTCCTTCGACTTCATCGTCGACATGTACCAGCGCATGGATGGTTCCGACGCGTGGAAGCACGACCCGGCCGGGGAGCACCAGTTGCGCCTCGCCAAGCGCGTCCGTCGAGAGGCGCTGCGTCTCGGCGGTGAAGATGCCCTCCTCGCCGAGGCCGGACGCCGTTTCGGGATGCCGAGTTCGAGCCTCGCCTACGCGGGCGCCCTCATGCCGCCCCTCTACCGCGACCCTCGCTAGGCGGTAGCCGCGCGCTCCGCGAGGAGCTGGTTCACGCGCTTGGGGTCGGCACGCCCGCCCGACGCCTTCATCACCGCGCCGACGAGGGGCCCGAGCAGCTTCTTCTCCCCCGCCGCGAGTCGCTGGAGCTCCTCCGGGTGTGCGGCGCAGACCTCGTCGACCCAACGGGCGAGTGCGCCGTCATCGCTCACCTGGATCAGCCCTTCGCGCTCGGCCACCGCGCGTGCAGAAGCTCCGGGTTCCTGGAGCAGGATGTCGAAGGTGCGCTTGGCCGCCGTGCGACTCAGCGTGCCCTCCTTCACAAGGGCGAGCAAGCCCGCGAGCTCGAGCGCCGGAATGGCAAAGGCCCCGATGTCCTGCTTCTCGCTGTTGAGGTGCGCGAGCACCTCCCCCATCACCCAGGTCGCCACGGCCTTCCCGTCCCCCAGCTGCCCCGCGGCGGCCTCGAAGTAGTCGGCCAGGGCGCGGCTCGCGGTGAGCACGCCGGCGTCGTAGTCGCTCACCCCAAAGGCCTGTTGCAGCCGGGCACGACGGGCGGCCGGCAGTTCGGGGAGCGCGTCCCGCTGCTTCCCGATCCAGGGCTCCTCGAGCCGGAGCACGGGCAGGTCGGGGTCGGGGAAATAGCGGTAGTCCTGGGCTTCTTCCTTCGACCGCTGCGGCCGGACCTGGTTTCGGTTGGCGTCCCAGAGCAACGTCTGCGAGACGACGCGTTCGCCGGCCTCGACCAGCGCGACCTGACGCGCGAACTCCACGCCGATCGCGCGCTCCACGTTGGAGAACGAGTTCATGTTCTTGATCTCGGCCTTCGTCCCCAGTGCGGTCGTGCCGCGCGAGCGCACGCTGACGTTGGCGTCGACGCGCAGGCTCCCCTCTTCCATGTTCGCGTCGCTGACCTCGGTGTACTCGAGGATCGCCTTGAGCCGGAGCAAGTAGTCGCGCGCGTCGGCGGCCGACCGCAGATCGGGCTCGCTGACGATTTCCACGAGCGGCGTGCCGGCGCGGTTCAGGTCGATCGCCGAGAACCCCGGGAAACGATCGTGGATCGACTTGCCGGCGTCCTCCTCCATGTGCACGCGCGTGATGCCTACGCGCCCGCCACTGGCGAGGTCGATCCCACCGCCCGTCGCGAGGGGACGATCGAACTGCGAGATCTGGTAGCCCTTGGGGAGGTCGGGGTAGAAGTAGTTCTTGCGCGCAAAGACCGACGCAGGGTGCACGGTGCAGCCTAACGCGAGCGAGGTGCGCACCGCCAGAGCGACGGCGTGCGCGTTGAGCACCGGCAGCGCCCCGGGAAGGCCCAGGCACACCGGGCACGTGTTGCGGTTGGGCGCGTCGCCGAAGCTCGTCGGGCACCCGCAGAAGATCTTGGTGTCCGTCTTGAGCTGGACGTGGACCTCGAGCCCGACGACGAGTTCCCAGGCGTCGTGTGGCGCGGTCATGCCCGTTCCTCGCGGCCACGCTCGACCGCGTACCCGGCGGCGAGCATGCGTACCTCGTCGAAGGGAGCGGCAAGGAGTTGCACGCCGATCGGGAGGCCGTCGACGTGGCCGGCCGGCACCGACATCGCGGGAATCCCGGCGAGGTTTGCGGTCACCGTGAAGATGTCGCTCAGGTACATCTCGTACGGATCGCTCATCGCACCGATCTTGAAGGCGGGCGATGGCGTCGTGGGCGTCAACAGCACGTGGACGCCACTGGCGAAGACGCGATCGAAGTCCTCGGCGATGAGCCGGCGCACCTGCATCGCCTTGCGATAGTAGGCGTCGTAGTAGCCGGCAGAGAGTGCGTAGGTCCCGAGCAGGATCCGGCGCGTCACTTCCTCGCCGAAACCCTTCGAGCGCGTGGCTTCGTACATCCCTCGCAGTCCGTCCCCCTCGATGCGTGCCCCGTACCGGACGCCATCGAAGCGGGAGAGGTTGCTCGACGCCTCAGCCGGCGCGAGCACGTAATACGTGGGGATCGCGAGGTCCGTGTGCGGCAGCGACACGTCGCGCACCTGCGCGCCCTGGGACCGCAACGCTTCGAGCGCGTCGTCGCACGCGGCGGCGATGCGCGGGTCGAGGTTGGGCGGGAAGTATTCGCGTGGCCGTCCGATGACGACGCCGAAGAGCGGCGCGTCTCCCGCGGCGCGCAACGAGGGCACGGGCTGCACGGCGCTCGTGGCGTCGCGCGGATCGTGGCCGGCGATCACTTCGAGACCCAGGGCGGCGTCGTCCACGGTGGCGCCAAAGACGCCGACGTGGTCCAGCGACGAGGCGAAGGCCACGAGTCCGTAGCGCGAGACGCGGCCGTAGGTCGGCTTGATGCCCACCACCCCGCAGAACGCCGCGGGCTGGCGCACCGATCCCCCGGTCTCCGAGCCTAACGCGATGCGACAGAGCCCGGCCGCCACCGCAGCCGCGCTCCCTCCGGACGACCCACCGGGGACGCGCGTCGGATCGACGGGGTTCTTCGTCGGGCCGAACGCACTGTGCTCGGTGGACGAGCCCATCGCAAACTCGTCCAGGTTCGTCTTCCCGACGATCACCGCTCCCGCCTCGCGCAGTTTTCTGACCGCCGTCGCCTCGAACGGGCTGATGTAGCCCTCGAGAATGCGCGACCCGCAGGTGGTTGGCAGGTGCTCCGTGACGAGGTTGTCCTTGATGGCCACCGGCACGCCGGCGAGCGGGCCGGCGTCGTCCACCCTGGCTTTCGCATCCACGGCCTCGGCCTGCGCGCGCGACCAGGCGCGGTCGTGGCCCAGCAGGATGTTCAGCCCATCGGCATCGTTCGCCCCGATCATGTCGGCGAGGGCGAACGCCTCGTTGAGGAAGCCTGACGCCGTGGCCTCACCGGCGGCCACGCGGTCTCGAAGCGCGGACGCATTCGGCGGTCCCTTGTCGGCGCTCACGCGCCGGCATCCTCGTGCGCCGCGAGGCGCGGCACCAGGAAGAAGCCATCACGCGACGCCGGCGCGAACGCCTCCCGCGTGCGCAACAGTGGATCCGCCGACAGCGCGTCGGTACGGGTCAGCCGGCTTTCGCCTGGGGGACCGGCCATGGGATCGACGCCCTCGGTGTTGACCGAACGCAGGATTTCCATGTGGCCGAGGATGCCGTTGAGTTCCCCCACAAGCTTCGCGGTGCGCTCCGGGTCGAGGCCGAGGCGCGCCAGGTTGGCGACATGCCGCACGTCATCTTCGGTGACCGCCATCAGTCCACTCCGCGCGTGAGGCCGGCGTGCGCGACGACGAGGCGCTTGCGTCCAACCGACTCGTCATCGAAATCGATCGTGACCTTGGCGTCGCGTCCCTGCCCCGACACGTCGGCCAGCGTCCCGCTGCCGAACTTCGCGTGCTGCACACGCTCTCCGGCAACGAAACGCGGCGTATCCTGCGATTCGTCCTCGGCCGGTGGCGCCTTGGTGAATTTCACCGGGGCCACCGGACTCCCTGGACGACGCACCGATGGTCGCGCGTTGAACGCGTCGTCGTCCATGTCGAGGAACCCGACCGCCGCGCGTCCCCACGAGTGGTCCATCTCCATTCGCCCGGAGGCCCGCAGCTTAGGCGTGGAGCGCGCGACCATCAGTGCCGCCGGAATCTCCTTGAGGAAACTCGACGCCATCGTCGGCATGAACTCCCCGTTGCGACGCCGCCCCTTGGCATGCGTGATGAGCAGCAAGTCCTCGGCGCGCGTGATGCCGACATAGAACAGGCGACGCTCCTCCTCGAGCGCCGATGGATCGTCGCGCGAGCGGGCGAGCGGAAAGAGCCCTTCCTCGACGCCGGTGACGTACACGACCGGGAACTCGAGGCCCTTCGCGTTATGCATCGTCATCAGCGTCACGGCATCGACCGTTCCGTCGAGGCCGTCCACGCCAGCGACCAGGGACGCCCGCTGGAGGAAGTGGTCGAGCGGGGTCAGGCCCACTTCGCCACCGTCGTCAACGACCGTTTCTGCCGCACCGGTAATGAGTTCGCGCACGTTTTCGATGCGCTCCGCGCCTTCGGGCCCTTCGGCTTCCAGGTGCGCCACGTACCCGATGCTCTCGATGACGTCGCGCAGGATGGCATCGACCGCCGCATCCTTCGCGAGTTCGCGCTGGCGGAGGATCATCCGCGCGAAGGCCTCGAGGGCGTTGCGCGCCGCCGGGCGGAAGGGCGTCACGGCAAAGGGATCGAGCGCCATCTCGAGCATGGGGCGCTTCGCGAGGAACGCCGCGGCACCCAATGCTTCGACGGTGGTATCGCCCACCCCGCGACGGGGGACGGCAATCGCCCGCCGGAAGGCTTCGTCGTCGGCCGGATTGGCGATCAGCTTGAGGTACGCCATCAGGTCGCGGATCTCGCGCCGATCGTAGAAGCGGACCGCGCCGACGAGCCGATAAGGCATGGCCAGGCGACGCAATGACTCTTCCATCGAGCGGCTCTGCGCATTCGTGCGATAGAGAATCGCAAAATCGCGCAACGGTCGCCCCTTCGAGGCATACCGGCGCGCTTGAATGTCCCCCATCACGAAGTCCGCCTCGTCGCGATCGTCGAGGCACGCCACCGATGTCACCGTATCCCCCGCGGGACGCGTGGTGCGCAACGTCTTGCCACGGCGCTCCGTGTTGGCGCTGATCGCCGCATTGGCGACGGCGAGGATCTGCGGCGTGGAGCGATAGTTCTCCTCGAGACGCACCACGTGCGCGCCAGGGAAATCCTGCTCGAAGTCGAGAATGTTCCGGATGTCGGCACCACGCCAGCCATAGATCGACTGGTCGTCGTCCCCCACCACGACGAGGTTGCCCCTCGGCCCCGCAACCTGCACCGCGAACTGATACTGCGCGCGGTTAGTGTCCTGGTACTCGTCGATCAGGATATGATGGAACCGGTCGCGCACGGCGTGCAGCACCCGCTCGTGCTTCGTGAGCAGCTCGACCGGCAGGGTGAGCAGGTCGTCGAAGCTCACCGCATTCGCCTGCCGCATCGTCGGCTCGAACTCGCGGTACACCGCGGCCACGTCCTTCGAGAACGGATCCTGGGCGAGCGTCGTGAACTCCTCCGGCGACACGAGCGCATTCTTGGCGTCGGAGATCGCATGGGAGATCGCCTGCGGCGGTCGCTCCTTCGTGTTGATCTTCAGGCGCTCCATCATGCGCTTGATCGCGCCGAGCGTGTCATCCTCGTCGTAGATCGTGAAGCTGGGCGTGCGCCCGACGAGGGCCGCGTTCGCGCGCACGAGTCGCGCGCCGATCGAGTGGAACGTGCCGCACCACATGCCCTTCGGCTCCCTGCCGAGGAGCCGCGCAATGCGGCCCTTCATCTCGTTCGCGGCCTTGTTCGTGAACGTGACGGCGAGGATCGACCCCGGGTGCGCGCCGTGCTGCTCGATCAGGTGCGTGATCCGCGTCGTGAGGACACGCGTCTTTCCCGATCCCGCCCCTGCGAGCACGAGCATCGCGCCCTTGCCATGGAGCACGGCTTCACGTTGCGCAGGGTTGAGTCCTTCGAGGTTCGCATGGTCGCGGGTCGGGGCTGCCGTCATGCCGGAAAAATAATCTGGAACGTCGCCCCGCGGTCCGTCGGCAACAGCACGATCGAGCCGTTGTGCGACTCGCGCACGATGCGTCGGGTGAGCGCGAGCCCGAGCCCCCAGCCGTGCTGCTTGGTCGAGAATCCGGCATCGAAGACCTTGCGACGCAACTCGCGCGGCACGCCGGGCCCGTCATCGGCCACAGCCAGGCGAACGGCCTCAGGTGTTTTCTCGACTGTGACTTGCACGCGTCCGCCACGCCCGGCCAGCGCGTCGATGGCATTCTTGAGGAGCGATTCCAGTGCCCATTCGAGGAGCACCGCATCGCCCTGCATCGGTGCCCCGCCCTCCTCGAATCTGGTGTCGATGACGACGGAGTGCGCGAGCGACGGAACGCGCGCCCGGAAATAGTTCGAGACGCGCTCGGCGATCTCAGCGAGATCCACCGTCTCGCGTTTCGGGGGGCGACCAATGCGCTCGAAGCGATGGGCGACGCGCTCGAGACGCATCAGGTCACCCTCCATGTGGTCGAGGGCGCGACCGGTCATCTCGTCGACTTCCTGTTCACGCAGGAGCTCGATCCACCCGGTGAGCGACGAGAGCGGCGTGCCCAGCTGGTGCGCCGACTCTCGCGCCATGCCCGCCCATACCCGTTCACGATCGGCATGGGCGCGCGTGCGAAACGCATACACCGCGGCGAGGAGAATCAGCGCGAGGAACGCGGCCTGGAGCAGCGGTACAACGCGCAATTCCTTCACCAGGGGCGTGAACCCGAAATGCAGGACGCCGGCGCCGGGCAGGATGATCGGCTCGTTCTCGAAGTCGAGCCGTGCGGCGAATTCGATGAGGCGCTTGTCGTCCGGCTCCGCGTCGTACGGCGTGTTGACGCTGGCCGTGGGACGCCCACGGACGTCGGTGATGACGACGGGCACGCCCGATTCCCGGATGTGCTCGAGGATGTCGAAGAGCGCGGGCGTCGGGTCGTTCGTCGTGTCCGAAATCGCACGGTACACGCGGGCGTAAATGCGTCCCTCGCGCTCCGCCTCGCGCCGGAGGCTCGAGACCACGCGCTGCGTATAGAGCACGTAGGAGCCCAGCACCAGGGCCACCACGACGGCGATGACCACCGTGGCGCGCTGTCGCACGATTACCTCAGGACGTCCGTGCCGAGATACGGCCGAAGGACCGTCGGCACCGCTACGCTCCCGTCATCCTGCTGGTACTGCTCGAGGATGCAGGCGATCACGCGGGGAAAAGCGAGGCCGGATCCGTTGAGGGTATGGATGAAACGCGGCTTTTCGCCGGGCGCCGGGCGATACCGGATGTTCGCCCGGCGCGCCTGGTAGTCGGTGAACGTGCTGCACGAGGAAACTTCGAGCCACTTGCCCACTCCGGGTGCCCACGCCTCCAGGTCCCAGGTCTTGGCGCTCCCGTTGCCCGTGTCACCGGCTGCAAGCAATACGCGGCGATACGGAATCTCCAATCGCTCCAGCAGCGTCTCGGCGTTCCGCGTGAGGCGCTCGTGTTCGGCGGGCGACTGTTCAGGCGTGGTGTACTTCACGATCTCGACCTTGTCGAACTCGTGCAGGCGCAGCAGGCCGCGCGTGTCCTTGCCCGCGGCCCCTGCCTCGCGGCGGAAGCACGGCGTGTACGCGACGAAGCCCCGCGGCAGCGACGACGCATCGAGCATCTCGTCGCGGTAGAGGTTCGTGACCGGGACTTCGGCAGTCGGGATGAGGAACAAGCCCTCTTCCTGGAGCCCGTACATGTCATCCTCGAACTTCGGGAGCTGGCCCGTCCCGATCATCGTCTGGCGATTCACGACGATGGGAACCCACACTTCCTCGTACCCGTGCTCGGCGGTGTGCACGTCGATGAAGTAGTTCATGAGGCTGCGCGTGAGGCGCGCGCCGAGCCCGCGCATCACGACGAAGCCCGATCCCGAGATCTTGGCACCGCGCTCGAGGTCGAGGATCCCCAGGGCGCCGGCGATTTCCCAGTGCGGCTTGCACCCCGCCGCCTCGCGGGGCGTGCCCCACGACTTCTCGATCCGGTTGTGCGCCTCGTCTCCCTCGGGAACGTCCTCGAGGGTGATGTTCGGCAGCTCGAGCAGGATGGCGTGGAGTTCCTGCTCCGACGTCGCGAGTTCACCCTCGAGGCGCGCAATCTCCTCGCCTAACGCGCGACCGGCGGTGATCAGGTCGGTAGCGTCTTCCTTGTTCTTCTTGCGACGGGCGACTTCCTGGCTGTTCACGTTGCGCGCCGCCTTGCGCTCCTCGACGGCCTGGATCATGGCGCGCCGTTCGACGTCGAGCCCGACTCCCCGGTCGATGAGCGACGACAGGGCCTCGAGCTTGCCGCGACGCTGCATCGCGCCCCGCAGCAGCTCAACCTGGTCGCGGAGCACCCGGAAGTCATGCATTCGTCAGTCCTTGGGAATGCCTGGTTGGAACGATCGGAAGCCGCAGTTCGGGTTGCGCGTGGCGCGGAAGAAAATCTGGCGCGTCGTCGTGTTCACGCTGTCGACCACGACCTTGGCATAGATCAGGGATGCGAGCGAGAACTGGCACGCATCGCTGGTGACCTCGATCACGACGGGCTGGCCCGTCGACACCACGACCACGGAGTCGGCCTTGTAGCCGCCGCTCGGCGCCTTCGTCAGCGCGTCGAAGCCACCCGACGGAGCCTGAAGGCTGACTTGCTGCGTCGCGACCGTGCTTCCGAAGGACGACTTCACGGCACTGATCAATCGGGCCGGGATGAATCGGACCTTGTTGTCGGTGGTGAGGTCGAAGGCGACGTCGAAGGCCATGTCAGACTGGATCCGGAGGACTCCTCCCGTCGCGGCATTGAAGCCGGACGGAGAGGACGCCGCGGTCCCCGTCATTGCGAAGGCAACGGAGGTGTCGGTGACGACCTCCAGCGTTGCGTCGAGTCCGAATGGATCGTCGCAGCCTGAAGCCCCGCCGATGGCAACGGCCACGAGCGCAAGCGTGACGGCGCGACGCCGTTTGTTGAGTCCTGACAACGAGTTCCTTTGCATGATGGGCGTGGCCGAAGGTTACCGACGGCAGCATTCGAGTTCAAGCGAGACACCCCAGACTTCTCCCCTCCCTTCGACCCCGCGAGACGGTTATGCTTGGTCCCACAATGACCACTGGCCGGTTGCCCACCATTCGAGAGCTGGTCGCGACGCTCGCCCAGCGCGATGGGGTCGACGCCGTCGTTCTCCTCGGTCGCGATGGGATGGTCATAGACGGTCGCGCCCACGGGGGACTCGATCTCGAACCCCTGGCCGCCCACGTCCCACCCCTGGCAGCCGCAGCGGGTGAGCTGAGCGCCACGAGTGGCCGGGGTGCGCTCGTGACCGCCGTGCTCGAGTACGAGCGGGGCTTCGCAATCATTACAACGCTCGCCGCCGACGCGGTCCTCGTCGTCCTGGTACATCCGCAGGCCAACCTCGGCGCCCTGATCGCCGACCTCCGCCGGCACCGCGGCAATATCGCGTCCATCATCTAAAGCGTGGCGGGAACCCGCCCCCGGTCACGTCACGTGGGCCGGTCACGAGGGGCACAACATGAGTCGTTGGGTGGTCGTCCTCGCCGGCGGGGTAGGCTCGCGTTTCTGGCCGCTGAGCACCCCGGCGCGTCCCAAACAGTTGCTGCCACTCGTTACGCAGCACCCGCTCCTCCGCGAGACCCTCGATCGCCTGGGTTCCCTCGCTGACGGCGCCCACACGCTGATCCTCACGAACGCATCGCTGGTGCCGGCGATCCGCGAGCTGGCCCCCGAAGTTCCCGCCGAGAACGTGATCGCCGAACCGCGACCCGCAGGGACTGCGGGTGCGCTCACGTGGGCCGCCAACGAAATCGCGCACCGCGATCCCGACGGCACGATGCTGAGCGTTCACGCAGACTGGTCGATCGGTGATGCTGCTGGGTTTCGCGCCTCGCTGACCCGGGCAGCCGATCTCGCCGAGGAACACCACGCGCTCGTGACGGTGGGCGTGGTGCCCTCGCGTCCGGATCCGGGATTCGGCTACATCGCTCCCGGCGACCCGGTCGAAGGCGATGCACGCCGTGTGGAGAAGTTCGTCGAGAAGCCCGATCGCGCGCGCGCGGAGCAGATGGTGAGCGATGGCTACCTCTGGAATTCGGGGATCTTCGTGTGGCGCGTGGCCGATTTCCTTGCTGAAGTGCGCGCCCACACGCCAGAAGTCGCGCCGTCGCTCGATGCACATTCCACGGACATCGCCGCCTTCTTCGCCTCGGTACGCTCGATCTCGGTGGACGTGGGAGTGCTCGAACGGAGCCGGCGCGTGCTGGTCATTCCGGGGAGCTTTGGTTGGGATGACGTGGGCACCTGGGCCGCGTTGCACCGCGTGCGGGCACTCGACGCGAGTGGCAACGCCGCTGTAGGGCCGGCCTGGGCGGTGCAGTCCCATGGCAACGTGGTGCACGCGGAGGGGGGCGATGTCGTATTGTTCGGCGTGAAGGACCTCATCGTCGTTTCGCGGCCCGGCCTCACGCTCGTCACCACCATGGAGCACGCGGCAGACCTGAAGACCCTCATCGACAGCCTGCCCCAGGACGTACGGGAGCGCGCGTGACGGGCGTGGTCCTCTTCGATGACGCCGCCGCGCGGCGTTTCGAGCCGTTCGCGCTGACGCGGCCCTGTGGCGAGTTGCGCGCCGGTGTACTGCTCGGACGCGAGCGGTGGGCGGTGGTCACGGGAGCGCCGGTCAGCGGGTACGTGGCGTCGGCGCACCTGAGCGACTTCGCCGAGTTCGATGCCCCGTCCTGCCTGATGGGTGGGACGTTGCCGGCGGGAACGCTGCTCGCGAATGCGCGGTTTGCTCCCGCACTCGCCGCGCTACCGAGGGGGAGCGCATGGCGCAGCGGCGGGCAGGTCGTGGCCGTGCGGCTCGCCAGGGCGCTGGACATATCGGCGTTGGCAGACGGTGCGTGGTCGCTCGACGCCTTGCTGGACGAGGCGGCGCCGACGACCGCGATCGAGGGGTGGTGGTTGGAGCACCCGTGGGACCTGTTGCGTCACCTGCCGGCGATGCTGGGCGGCGACATTGCCGCACTGGCCCCCGCCGTCTCGCGCGCGTCGCTGGAAGGCCATGTGGTGCTCGGCGCCAACGACGTCGTGCTGGAGCAGGGGAGCCGGGTGGAGCCGTTCGTGGTATTCGACGCGAGTGCGGGACCGATCCTCGTGCGCGCCGGCGCCACGGTGGCCGCGTTCACGCGCCTCGTCGGCCCCTGCGCGATCGGACGCGACACGCAGGTGCTCGGCGGCAAGGTCGCGACGGCGTCGATCGGAGAGATGTGCCGCGTGCACGGGGAGCTGAGCACGTCGATCTTCATCGGCCATGCCAACAAGGGCCACGACGGCTTCGTCGGTCATTCGGTGCTCGGTCGATGGACCAACCTCGGCGCAGCGACGGTGACGAGCAACCTCAAGAACACGTACGGCAACGTGCAGACGTGGACGCCCGGGGGGGACCGGGACACGGGATTGCAGTTCCTCGGCACGCTCCTGGGGGACCACGCGAAGACGGCGATCGGCACGCGCCTCATGACGGGCACCGTGGTCGGCGCGGGTGCGAACGTCGTGAGCGACGGACTGCCGGCGAAGGTGATCCCGCCTTTCGCGTGGGGGGACGACACGTATCGGCTCGACAAGTTCCTCGAGGTCGCGGCCCGCGTGATGGCGCGTCGCCACGTCACGATGGGCGACCGCGAGCGGGTCCACCTGACGCGCGTGCACGGAGCACGCTGGTCGATCCCGCGGTGAACGTCACGATCCTCGGCACGGGGAGCGGCGGCAACGCGACGGTAGTCGAGTGCGATGGTGATCGCGTGCTCGTCGACGCCGGGTTCCCGGCGCGCACGCTGGCCCAGCGGTTGCGCGCGACGGGCATTGCGCCGGAGTCGATTTCGGCCCTGATCCTCACGCACGCGCATGGCGACCACGCGTCGGGGGCGCGCGTGGCGGCCAGGCGCTTCGGGTGGACGGTGTACGCGACGCACGGGACGATCGAGGCGATGCCGGACCTCGCCGTGGTGAAGCCCGTCCCCATCACGTCGCGCGAGACGCTGATGCTGGACACGATGCTGGTGTCCAGCATTCGCATCCCCCATGACTGCACGGAGCCGGTGGCGATTTCCATCGAGAGCCGGAGCACGGGGGTGCGCTGCGGCATTGCGTACGACCTGGGGTACGCCGCCGTGACGGTGGAGCGGGCGTTCGCGCACGTCGATGCGCTGGTGCTGGAGAGCAACCACGACGAGGACATGCTGCGACACGGGCCATATCCGCACTCGGTGCAGCAACGCATCCGTGGGGGCCGTGGCCACCTGAGCAACCGGGGGGCGGCGCGGCTGGCGCGTGGGATCGCGCATCGCGGGCTGCGTCACCTCGTGCTGGCGCACCTCAGCCTGCAGAACAACACCGAAGCCGCGGCGCACGACACCGTCGCGGGGAGCCTCCGAAAGTCGGCGTTCCGCGGCACGGTGACGATCGCCGGGCAGGACCGGGCGACGACGTTCACGGTCGAGCGGGCGCGGCGCGCCGAGCAGATGGACCTGTTCTAGGGACCTGGTGCCGAATCGTTAGGCATGCCGGGGGGTCACCCGCGCGCAAGGTCTGCCGCACAACACGAAAGAAACTCGATAGCCACTGCAAGGAAATTGTTGGTTGTCGTGGGCTGGCTGTGAGCCTAGGATTGCCGTACCGGGGCGGGGGCGCGCTGTCGTGCGTCTCGTCCTCCGTCAGGCGTGGGAGCGTGTGAGCCTGCGACAGCTCACGCGGTCCTTCACGCTCGAACGCTCCCACGCTCCCACGCGTCATTCAAATGGCCTCAGCTTCACACGAGTCGCTGGACGAACGGAGCGCGAACTGGACACCGCGATTCCGCGAGTCCTGGCGTGCGGACGTGGGCGCCTCGGTCGTCGTGTTCCTTGTCGCCCTGCCCCTCTGCCTCGGCATCGCGCTCGCCTCCGGGGCCCCGCTCTTCTCGGGCATCGTGACCGGGATCATCGGCGGCATCGTCGTCGGCATCGCCTCGGGCTCGCACCTGATGGTCAGTGGGCCGGCCGCCGGCCTGACCGCGATCGTCCTCTCGGCGATCACCACGTTAGGCTCCTTCCCCGCCTTCCTCACGGCGGTCTTCCTCGCCGGCTTGATGCAAGTCGGCCTCGGGTTCCTGCGCGCCGGCGTTATTGGCTACTACTTCCCGAATGCCGTCATCCGCGGGATGCTCTGCGGCATCGGCGTCATCATCATCCTCAAGCAGCTCCCGCACGCCGTCGGGTACGACGCGGACTTCGAGGGCGACCAGGCGTTCCAGCAGGCGTCCGGCAACAACACCTTCTCGGCGATCGGCGAGGCCTTCCAGCGCGTGCAGCCCGGTGCGGTGCTCCTGAGCGTACTGGCGCTTGCGATACTCATCCTGTGGGATCGTCCCTTCATGAAGCGCTTCGCCATGGTGCCCGGGGCGCTGGTGGCCGTGATCCTGGGCATGGCGATCAATGCGTTCTTCATCGGCAGCGGATCGGCGATGGCGCTCGGCGGGGATCACCTCGTCACGCTCCCCCTGATCGGCTCGGTGGGCGACCTGCGCAGCGCGCTGAGCTTCCCCGACTGGTCCGTGATCCTGTCGCCGGCCGTGTGGACCGTGGCCGGCACCGTCGCGGTAATTGCTTCGATCGAAACGCTGCTGAGCCTCGAAGCCACCGACCGGATGGATCCACTCAAGCGCGAAGCCCCGGCGAATCGCGAGCTGGTGGCGCAGGGCCTGGGCAACGCGCTCTCCGGCCTCGCCGGCGGCCTCCCGATGACCGGCGTGATCGTGCGCAGCTCGGCCAACGTGTACGCCGGCGCGAAGACGCGCGCCTCGGCCATCATCCACGGCGTGCTGCTCCTCGTCGCCGTACTGGTGATCCCCGCCCTCCTGAATCGCATCCCGCTCGCGGTCCTCGCGGCGATCCTGCTGTACACGGGGTACAAGCTCGCCCATCCCCGCCAGCTCACGTACTTCCTCAAGCGCGGGTTCCATCAGTGGCTGCCGTTCCTTGTCACCACGGTGGCGATCCTGCTCACCGACCTGCTCAAGGGCATCTCGATCGGCCTCGTCACCAGCATCGTGTTCATCCTCCTCGAGCACCTGCGCGCCCCGAGCTTCGTTATCGTCGGCCAGGAAGGCACCACCACGCGCCTGCGGCTCAACGAACACCTCACGTTCCTGTCCAAGGCGAACCTGTCTACACGCCTGCAGCAGTTCCCGCCCGGATCGGCGGTGGAGATCGACGGCACGGCGGTCAAGCGCATCGACCATGATGCGGCGGAGGTGCTCAGGGAGTTCCGGGATTCAGCCAAGGATCGCAGGATCGACGTGCGGCTCATCGGGCTGGACAGCATGCTGGGCAAGGGTGGGCTGGCGCACTAGATGTCGCACCACGCCACGAGTTCCTCCGGGACACCGATCGACGCCGCCCTCAACAAGGCACGCGGCATTCTCCCGGACCAGGGTCCGCTCGGGGTCTTCATCCACCACAACACGCTGCACGCGTTCCAGCACCTGCGCTTCGCCGAGGCGGTGGACGCGGCCTCACAGCTCAACGGGGCGCGTCCCTACCTCGACCTCGAGGAGTACCAGGCGGCGTGGCAGCGCGGTCGCGTTGCATCCGAAGACCTGGACGAGGTGCTTCGCCGCGCGCTCGCGGGAGAGGACGCCACCCCCTCGGCACTGGGGCTCACCCGACATGGCTTCCGGCGCCTTGCGATGCTCGCCGATCCGTCGCACGCCGACCCGGCTGGAACCGCGTTCCTGGTGCGCGAAGATCGTGCGCACGCCGAACGGGCCCTCCTTCTCGCGGCCTGCCGCGAGGTGGTCCACCGGTCGCCTCCGCCACGGCCG
>JACMLI010000296.1 GCA_014379705.1 Gemmatimonadaceae bacterium | reverse complement strand
GCGGCGAGGTTCAAGCGGTCGGCATTCGTCTGGCGCCCGGCACTGTAGAGGAGCACGTCACCGCGCACCACCCGCTGGCTCGCGAGTCGCGCCACGATGCGGCCGCGCGCGTCGACGTCCACGTGCTCGAGCGCATCCCCCAGCCGGAACGTCGCGTTCTGCTGTCGCATCACGTGACAGAGCATCTCGATCAGTTCGCGATCGACGAACTCGAGGAGCTGCTCGCGGGCGTCGACCACGCTGACCCGCACGCCTAACGCGGAGAACATCGACGCGTACTCGAGGCCCACCACCCCGGCCCCGATCACGATCATCTCCCGCGGGAGCTCCTGCATCTGGAGGACCTGGTCCGAATCCAGGAAGCGGACCCCGTCGAACGGGATCGTGCTCGACCGGGCCGGGCGGGTGCCGCAGGCGACCAGCACGTGCGCCGCGCGCACGCGACTCACGGTGTCTCCCGGGCCGGTCACTTCGAGGCACTGCGGGCCCGCAAACGCCGCGCTCCCGCAGAGCGTCGTCACGTTGTTCCGCTTGAGCTGCGACCGGATCACCTCCAGCTCGCGCGCCATCACCGACTGCACGCGGAACGTCAGGTCGGCGATCCCGAGCTGTTCCTTGAGGGAGTAGTCCTGGCCGTAGAAGGTGCGCTGGCGGTACCCGCTCAGGTACAGGATGGCCTCACGGAGCGTCTTGCTCGGGATCGTGCCCGTGTGCAGGCACACGCCGCCCACCAACTCCCGCTGGTCGACGATCGCGACACGCTTGCCCAGCTTCGCGGCGGCCACGGCACCGCGTTGGCCGGCCGGGCCCGAGCCGATCACCACGAGATCGTAGTCGAAGTCCTCGGTCATGGAGTCCCCATTCTTCACAGGATCGGCCGTCAGGCCCAAGGCTGAAGCGGAACCTCCGGGCCCGGGGGGTCCGACGCCAGCACCCGGCGGCTACCTTTCGCGCCCATGAGCATCCGCGAAAAGCTCGATCTTCTCTCCGCCCGCACCGATCTCTCCGAGCAGGGCGGGGGGGCGGCGCGCCTCAAGGCCCAGCACGACAAGGGCAAGCTCTCGGCACGCGAGCGCCTCGACCTCCTCCTCGACGAAGGGAGCTTCGTCGAGTCCGACCGGTTCGTCACCCACCGCTCCCACGACTTCGGCCTCGAAGACCAGAAGGTCTACGGCGACGGCGTGGTGACCGGACACGGGCGCATCAACGGGCGGCTGGTCTACGTCTTCTCGCAGGACTTCACGGTCTTCGGCGGCTCGCTCTCCGAGGCCTTCGCCGAAAAGATCTGCAAGGTGATGGACCTCGCGGTGCGCAACGGGGCCCCGGTGATCGGCCTGAACGACTCCGGCGGTGCCCGCATCCAGGAGGGCGTGGTGTCGTTAGGCGGGTACGCCGAGATCTTCCTGCGCAACACCCTCGCCTCGGGCGTGGTGCCGCAGATCTCGGCGATCCTCGGGCCCTGCGCGGGTGGGGCTGTCTACTCCCCCGCGATCACCGACTTCGTGTACATGGTGCGCGGCTCGTCGTACATGTTCGTCACCGGCCCCAACGTGGTGAAGACGGTGACCCACGAAGACGTCACGATGGAGCAGCTGGGCGGCGCCGATACGCACGCCGGCACCTCGGGCGTGGCGCACTTCGCACACGATTCCGAGCTCCAGAGCCTGCAGGCGATTCGCGACCTCTTCCAGTTCATCCCGCAGAACAACCTCGGCGATCCCCCGCGGGGCAGCGGACGTGATCCGCGCGACCGCCGGGACGAGACCCTGCTCGAGGTCGTGCCCGACAACGCCAACAAGCCGTATGACATGCACGAAGTCATCCGGCGCGTCGTCGACGATGGCGAGTTCTACGAGGTCCACAAGGACTACGCCCAGAACATCCTCTGCGGCTTCTCCCACCTCGGCGGCTACAGCGTGGGCATCGTGGCCAACCAGCCCGCGGTCCTCGCCGGTGTGCTCGACATCAACGCCTCGGTGAAGGCCGCGCGCTTCGTGCGCTTCTGCGACGCGTTCAACATCCCGATCGTGACCTTCGAGGACGTGCCGGGCTTCCTCCCCGGCGTCTCCCAGGAACATGGCGGCATCATCCGGCATGGTGCCAAGCTGCTGTACGCGTACTGCGAAGCCACGGTGCCCAAGCTCACCGTGATCACGCGGAAGGCCTACGGCGGTGCGTACGACGTGATGAGCTCGAAGCACATCCGCGGCGACTTCAACGTCGCCTGGCCGACGGCCGAGATCGCCGTGATGGGCCCCAAGGGCGCGGTAGAGATCCTGTTCAAGAAGGAAATCGCGGAGGCGCCCGACCCGCAGAAAGCCATGGACGAAAGAGTCGCCGAGTACTCGGCGATGTTCGCGAACCCGTACGTGGCTGCTTCCCGCGGCTACCTCGACGACATCATCGACCCGCGCGACACGCGTCCGCGCCTGATCGACGCCCTCGACACGCTCCAGAACAAGCGCGACCGGAACCCGGCAAGGAAGCATGGCAACCTGCCGCTCTGATCTCCGCTCCGGCGAAGGCCGAAGCACCGTCGCGTTGTCCAGCAAAGATCAAGAGCTTTTCACCATGGAGGACACGGACCAAACAGCTCGTGTGCTTTCCTCCGTGACCTCCGTGTTGACGGCTCTTGACCTTGATGCTTTCTGAGACATGTTCGACAAACTGCTGATTGCCAACCGCGGCGAGATCGCGCTCCGCATCATCCGGGCCTGTCACGAGCTCGGCGTGCGAACGGTGGCCGTGTACTCCGACGCCGACGCGCACGCGCCGCACGTCCGCGCCGCCGACGAAGCCGTCAACATCGGGCCTGCGGCCTCGAGCGAGAGCTACCTCAAAGGCGATCGCATCATCGAGGTCGCGCAGCGCGTGGGCGCCCAGGCGATCCATCCGGGCTACGGCTTCCTCAGCGAGCGCGAATGGTTCTCCCGCGCCGTGCGTGACGCGGGCCTCGTGTTCGTCGGGCCGCCCCCCGAGGCGATTGCCGCCATGGGAAGCAAGACCGCGGCGCGCCAGCTGGCGATCAAGGCGGGCGTGCCCGTCGTCCCCGGCACGACCGAGGCCCTCGTCGACGCCGACGAAGCGGCTGCGATCGCCGAGCGCTTCGGCTATCCCGTGTTGCTCAAGGCCGCCGCTGGTGGAGGCGGGAAGGGCATGCGCCTCGTGCGCGAGGCGCGCGAACTGGCGCCCTTCCTCGACGCCGCGCGCCGGGAGGCGAAGAACGCGTTCGGCGACGATGCGGTCTACGTCGAGAAGTACATCGAGGGCCCGCGGCATGTGGAGATCCAGGTGCTCGCCGACATGCACGGCACCGTGCTCTCCCTTGGGGAACGTGAGTGCTCGGTGCAGCGACGCCACCAGAAGATGATCGAGGAGGCCCCGAGCGTGGCGGTCTCGCCCGACCTTCGAAAGCGCATGGGCGATACGGCGGTCGCGGCGGCGCGGGCGGCCGGCTACGTCAATGCCGGAACCTGCGAGTTCCTCCTCGACAAGGATGGCCAGTTCTACTTCCTCGAGATGAACACGCGCCTGCAGGTCGAGCACCCGGTGACGGAGCTCGTCACCGGCCTCGACATCGTCCAATGGCAGGTGCGCATTGCGGCAGGAGAACGTTTGCCATTCCCGGCCGACATGACACCGCGCGGCTGGGCCATCGAGTGCCGCATCACGAGCGAGGACCCGGCCAACGGGTTCCTGCCCTCGACCGGGCGCGTGGAGTTCCTGCAGGTGCCGTCGGGGCCGGGCGTGCGCTGGGATGGGGGCATCGAAGCGGGCAGCACCGTGGGGCTTCACTATGACCCGATGCTCGCCAAGCTCATCGTGTGGGGGGCCACGCGCGACGACGCCATCGCGCGGATGCAGCGCGCGCTTGGGGAGCTCACGATCGTCGGCCTCGAGACGTCGCGCGAATTCCACCTGCGCGTGATGGAAGACGCCGAGTTCCGCCGCGGCGACATCGAGATCCAGTGGCTCGAGCGGCGCCTGGCCTCGCTCGTCGATGCACCGGCACCCGCCGCCGGCGTTCGTGTGGCGGCCATTGCCGCCGCCCTCCTGGCGGATCGCGATCGC
>JACMLI010000295.1 GCA_014379705.1 Gemmatimonadaceae bacterium | reverse complement strand
GTGAGCGTGTCGCCGGCTGCGCTATCGACCCGCGCGAAGGTGATGACGACACCGGCCGGCCACCAGGCGGGCGACAGGAAGAGACGCCGCACGCCGCCCGAGTCCTCCCACTGCATTTCGTCGCGCCCGCCAGAGGCGGCCTGCCCGGAAAACACTGAATCACGCGCCTGGCGCACTCGTGCGCCGATGCCTGAAGCCGACTCCGGATGCCCGGCGCGGTTCCAGTCCAGCAGCGGCGACCAGGTGCCGAACGACACGCGTGTGCAGGCGCTGCCGGTGGCGTGCTGTGACTGCGCGGGGAGGCTCGCCGCACCGAGCAACGCGGAAGCACTCAACGTGCGGAGAAGGGCGCGCCGTGAGCTGGAGAGCCTCATCGACGCGCCCCGTGCGTCTGTAGCTTGAGCAACGACACTGGGTCCCGGTTCTCGGCTCGCTATGCTCGCCGGACCGGGATGACCAGGGTGGTGCTCTTAAGCGCGCAGCTCACATCGCCGCCTTGTCGCGCTTGTGCTGCCCGTACCAGCTCATCATGTACAGCTGCGTGCGCATGAAATTGCTCGGCTTGGAGCTCGTGCCGTGGAACTCCCCCTGGAAGCGCAGCAGCGCCGTGGGGATGCCGCGCATCTTGAGCGCCGAGTAGTACTCTTCGGACTGGGCCATCGGCGTGCGGAGGTCGAGCTCACCCGTCATGATCACCGTCGGCGTCGTGACCTTGCCCACGTACATGAGCGGCGACTGCTCGAGCCAGGGCTTCGGATCCTCCCAGTACGGCTTGTCGAACCACGAGTGCCCGAAATACGGCACATCGGCATTGCCGGCGAAGGAGATCCAGTTCATCACGGGGCAACGCACGGCGGCGCCCGCGAACTTGTTGGTGTGTCCGATCACCCAGCTCGAGAGCACGCCGCCGCCGGAGCAGCCGCCGACGTACATGCGCGTCTGGTCGATGTAGCCGCGCCCGACCAGCGTGTCGACCGAGGCCATCAGGTCCTCGTAGTCGACGCCGGGATACTTCTTGTTGATGGCGTTGCCGAACTCGCTGCCGTACCCCGTCGAGCCACGCGGATTCGTGTAGAACACCACGTAACCGTTGGCCGCAAAGTTCTGGTACATGTAGCTGAAGCCGACGTTGTACATGCCGTGCGGCCCCCCGTGGATCTCCATGATCAGCGGCCACTTCTTCGACGGGTCGAAGTTGGGAGGCTTCACCAGCCAGCCCTGCACCTTCGTTCCACCGGTCGACCCGACGACGACCTCCTCGAACTGCCCCAGCTTCTTGTTGCCGAGGATGTCGCCGTTCACGTTCGTCAGGCGCGTGACGGATGGCGCGCCCGTGAGGTTGAACTTCACCACATCCGGCGGCTCGCTCGCGGCGGAGCGGATGCCGGTGGCCACCCCGGTGGTGGCCACCGAGCCTAACGAGAGCATGTGCGCCCCGGTCGTGACCGGCCGGACGGCGCCGTTGATCGAGGCAAAGTGCACGTTGTTCGTCCCGCGGTCCTGGGCGCTGAAATACACGCCGGAATTGTCGCGCGCCCAGGTGATCTCGCCGACGTCCCGATCGAGGTCCGCCGAGATCTTCTTCATGCCCGAGCCGTCGAGCTTCATCACGAACAACTCGGAGGTCTTGTACGTGTTCGGAGTCGCGGCGTACCCGCTGAACGCAATCCACTGCCCGTCTGGCGAGACGACCGGACGCGACCACGAGCCCTTCTGCGCCGTGAGCTTTCTCAGGGCACCCGTCGCAACGTCGACGATATTGACATCGGAATCGCGGAAGTTCATGTCGGCCTTGGGGTCCATGAGGCCGTCGAACGCAATGTGCCGTGAATCCGGCGTCCAGCTCCAGCCCACGGATCCCGGCTGCCCGTCGAAGCGCGAGCCGGCGTTCCAGTCCCCCTTGGTCACCTGCCGTGAGGTTCCGCCCTCGGCGGGCACCACGAACAGGTGCACGAAGCCGGACTCGAGGAATCCGCGGCGATCGGCACGGAAGTGCAGCGTGTTCACGTAGCGTGGCGCGGGCGTCCACGTCGCACCCGCGGGCGCAGCCGGCATGTCGATCGCCCACACGTTCGGCTTCGGGCCGAACATCGAGAAGCCGATCCACTTGCCGTCGGGGGACCACGCGATGTCAGACGGGCCGTACTCGACGCGCGTCACCTGCGACGTCGCGCCTTCGGCATTCATCCAGCGCACGAACACCTGCGGGCCGCGCGGTTCGCCTTCGGCAATGTAGGCGATGCGGCTGCCATCAGGGGACCACACGGGGCTCGAGCCCTTGGAGAGGAAGCGATTCTCCGAGCCGTCGGCGTTCATGATCCACATCGCGGACTCGAAAGAGTCCTTTTGCTTGTCGACGAAGCGTCGCGCGTAGATGATGCGTCGCCCATCCGGGGCGATCTTCGCGTCACCGACCGTCTCGAAGTCGAGATAGTGGTTGACGGTGAGCAGTGTGTCGCTCGCCTGCTCCTGCGCGAACAGGGGGGCAGCGAGGGCGAAGGCGGCCACGAATGGCAGGAGACGCAGTTGGCGCATGGAGTCCTCCGAGGGCGAACCGGTACGATGCCCGAAGGTACGGCGCGCCGCCCTCCCTGTCTAATGAGCGCCCGTCAGCGGACGACGACCGTCGCGATGCCCCGCTGCCCCTCGGACGTGGCGATGATGAGCACCGTGCCAATTGCGGTCGCGCTGACGAGTCCGTTCGCATCGACCTTGGCGATCGAGGGAGAACCGGAAAGCCAGCTCACCGCGCGACCCGTGAGCACACGTCCCTGCGCATCGAGCGTGGTGGCCGTGAGCTGCAACGCGCGCCCCTGGGCGGTGTTGAGCGTGGCCGGGGCGACCGTGACGGTAGCGACAGGTCGCTGCGTCACGGTGATCGTCGACACGCCGCTCCGTCCTTCGGACGTCGCCGTGATGCGTGCAGTCCCGGGCGCAATGGCAGTGACGAGACCCGTCGAATCGACCGAGGCGACCGTTGGCTGCGCGCTGACCCAGGTCACCGCACGCCCGGGGAGCGCTGTTCCTGCGGAGTCGCGCGGTACCGCCGTCAGCCGCTCGATGCCGCCGACAAGGATGGCCACGGTGGGTGGCAGGATGCTGACCGACCGGACGGGCACGGGAACCACGGTGATCCGCGTCGTCCCGCGCCGGCCTTCGCTCGTTGCGCTGATGTTCGCCGTGCCGGTGTTGAGCGTCGTCACCAGTCCCGTCGCCGAGACCGGGGCGATGGTCGGTGCGTCCGTCGACCAGGCTACCGCACGCCCGGTGAGGGTGCTGCCACTCGCGGCCCTCGTGGTGGCGGTGAGTTGCGTGGTGCGCGAGAGAATGAGCGAGGCGGTCGTTGGAGACGTCACCACGGTTGCAACCGGTACGACGGACACGGTGATCGCGGCAGTGCCGCTCACCCCGTCCACGGTCGCGGTGATCGTGGCCGTGCCCGCCGCCACCGCCTGGACCGTACCACTGGCCGTGACGCTAGCCACGGCCGCGGTGCTCGTCGTCCAGGCGATGGTACGCCCGGGAACGGGGTCGCCGGACGCGAACAGCGGGTCGGCTCGCAGCGTCAGCGTTGACCCGACCGTGATGCCTGACGAGGCGGGCGCTACACGCACGCTGCTCACAGGCGGCGCCATGACCTCGAGCTGTGTCATGGCCGACTTCCCGTCACGACTCGCCGCGATGCGCGTATTTCCCGGTTGGACTGCCGTCACCCGGCCCGTGGCGTCAACCGTCGCAACGGACACATCGGCCGACGACCAGAAGACGCCCCCCGGCTCCTGGAACGTGCCAAAACCGAGGACCACGCGCGCGCGCAACGCAGTGTCGCGCCCAACCACGAGCGAGAGCGTGGCCGGGCTCAGTTCGACGCGAGCGGCGAGATTTCCAGCCGGCGTGACGTCGCCACACGAGAGCAACGCCGCGCCGAGGAGGACGCCCCAGGGTCGTCGTGGCCGCAGCGATTCATTCAACACCATCTCGTCCGTCTCGCGCATCGGGGGGCGGGCGCACGGCCGCGGAGGCAGTGACGCACGCATTTTACGATGTCACGCGATGCGCCGACAGGGCGAAGGAGCGGTCAGAAAGTCACGATCAGCGGGTGGCGATTCTGGCACGCGACGAAAAAGGCGCCCGGGAGCACCGGACGCCTTTCTCGCGGCACGCGGCCCCGGCTCAGGACACGCCGAAGCAGTAATAAAAGGCGTTGCCGCCGGTCGCCTGCAGGTTCCGCTGCCCGCACCCGCGGGAGCCATGCGCCATGTTCCACGACGTCGGGTTCGCGCCTCCGCCCTGGCGATCGTGGTGACCTACATATGCGCTGCCGGTGGAGTCGCTGCGCGTCCAGTTGCCGCAGGTGGTGTCGAGGGTGTCGGATGCCACCCGGCCGTCCAGCATGCTCCCCGTCAGGATGTCGTGCATGTTGGGCGTGTCACCGCGCCCGTTCACCATGGCACCCTTCTCGGTGATGCTGTTTTCCTTGGAAAGCTTGTTGTTGTCCGAGTGCAGGTCGTCCACGTTCTGGGCGACCATCACGCCCTTGGCGTTGTGCCACGGCCCCCGGCCGATGCGATCGCGTGCGTTGATGGCCGGCTGGCCACGCTGCGCGGCCTGGCTCAGGTAGGCGTGCCAGGTGACGCCCGTGATGCCCGCCGCCTGGGCGAGTTCGGTGCAGTGACGATCGGCACCGGCGAGGCCGCCGAGGTCGGCCCCCTTGCCGGAACCAACGCTGGTGATGAAGAACGTGGTCTTCGGTTGCTGGGCGCCGGCGCTGCCCAGGGCGAGCAGTGCGGTGCCGAGAGCCAGGCCTAAGGTCCTGCGCATGCGCGAATCCTCCGGATGAGCTGATGGGTGCGCCTTCCGCGAACGGGTGCGGGGCGAGGCGTGATACGCTCCAATGTGGCAGCCGTGCCCCTCCGCGGCTATGCGCTCGCTACCGTTTGGCGCCCTCGACCACGACATCCCACAAGTCGGTCCCGCGCGCCCGGTCGAAGCCATACGTCTCCATGCGGAGCATCCATGCCTTGTCGAAGAGTTCGCCGGCTCCCGGTTCGTGGATCAGCGCCCCGTCGATCGCGGTGCCCCGCAACTCGATCGTGAGGCCCGGCGCGGTTTGCGACGCTGCCCTCACGAGATTCTCGAAGCGCGCGAACATCGTTGCCTGCTGCGAGAAGAAGAGGAGTTCCAGGGCACGGTAGTTCATCGCCTTCCGACTCGCGGGATTGAGGACCTTGGTGGGGACCTCGGCGAACAGGTTCATGACGAGCCAGAGTCGCACGGTCACCGGTTCCTGCACCCCAGCGGCGCGCAGTCGTTCGCCCAGGCGCCGGAACGCGTCGAGGTCGAGGACGGGCATCACGTTGGAGACGATGCCCCCATCGAAGTGCACGTGCCCGTCGATGACCACCGGCGGAAAGATCCCGGGGATCGCCGACGTCGCCTTCATGAGCAGTCGCGCACGCGCGTCCCCCTGCGGCTGGTCCAGGACGTGGCGCAAGTCCCAGGTGCGCGCGATCCCCAGGTCACCGTCCGTCGTGCCGATGACAAGCTGCCGATCGTTGGCCAGCTCGCGCTGCAGGCGACGAATCATCGTGCTGTCGAAGACCTGCCCGATGGTGCGCTCGAGCTTCCCGGTGCTCACCACGCCGCCCGTCTTCCGCAGCCAGAACAACCAGTCGATGCTCGGCTTGGTGCGCTCGACCGCCTCGCGAAAGAGCATGGACAGCGTATCGAGGCTCGACGGCGTGCCGAGGAAGGCGAGGGGCGACTGGAGGCCACCGGCGCTGACCCCCGTCACGAGGTCGAAGGTCGGCATCTTCCCCTCGGGGCGCGTGCCCCATCCCCGCAGGAAGCCGGCGCCGTACGCCCCATGCTGGCCACCGCCGGAGAGCATGAGGATGTCGATGGTGCGATCGCCGCGACGCTGCACCCGCCTGACGAGTCGGGCGATCACCGTGTCGGTCGTCACGAGCTCCGCCGCGCGCGAGGTCACGCGTTCCGCCTGCAGCGCGGGGATCGTCGTCGGCGGCCGCGAGATCGCCGCGCACGCTTCTGTCAATGCCACTGCCACGACCGGCGCAGAGGATCTTACGAGGGAACGCAGGAGTCGACGCATGGCGGAGGAGTCGGGTTGCACGATGGCGCGCAACCGGGAGGGGTCATGCCTTCTGAAGCATAACCCGCCCGCCCGGGACCCGTGTTTCTCCCGCGCGTTTCACCCGCTGACGACGTGAGCCGTGCCCTGTGCCCGCAGTGAGAGTTCGGTGGCGAGGAAGCAGTGCGCCTGGGTCATTGCCGTTTCCGTGCGATGGAGCACGTCGTCGACCAGCAACCGTCCATATGGACGCTCGACGCCGCGGCAATCGAGGTACTGCACGCCCTTCCCGTCGACGAGGTAGAGGTGATCCCCCGAGTCCTTCCGCGCGAGGTCCACGTATTTCCGCACCTCGATGTACCCATCGGTGCCGAGCACCGTGAGACGACCGTCGCCCCAGGTGGGAAGTCCGGCGGGCGTGAACCAATCGAGGCGAACGTAGCCCGTGCCCCCGTTGCCGCGCACCATCGCATCACCGAAGTCCTGGAACCCCGGGTGCTCGGGATGGCGCACGTTCCGCACCTGGGCGGCGACGACCTCCGCGGTGGTCGACTGCGTGAAGTAGAGGAACTGGTCGAACTGGTGTGATCCGATGTCGCAGAGGATGCCGCCAAACTTCGCCGGATCCCAGAACCACGCCGGACGCTGCGGCGGATGCACGCGATGCGGCCCCAGTCCAATCGTCTGCACCACTTTCCCGATCGCGCCGCTGCGCGCGAGTTCGGCCGCACGCACCGTGGCCGCGTTGTCGAGGCGCTCGCTGTACATGATCGAGTAGATGCGTCGCGTCTCTTGCTGCACGCGTCGCACCTCGGCGAGTTGCTCGAGGGTGGTGATGCCCGGCTTGTCCGCCATGTAGTCCTTGCCGTGCTGCATGACGCGGAGCCCCAGGGGCGCGCGTTCGCTCGGCACGATCGACGAGAGCACGAGGTGGATCGAGGGATCCTCGAGGATGCGTCGCTCGTCGTCGACAAAGCGCGCCTCGGGATGCCGCGCCCCGAACGGACGCGCGAGCTCCGGCTCGCGTGCGTGATACGCGACGAACTCGCCACCACCGCCAACCACGGCGGCCACCTGGGCATCGATGTGCCCGTGATTGATGCCGATGACGCCGAATCGGATGCGCGGCGCCGTGCGGCCTGGAGCGGGGTTCGGGCTCAATGTGGCAAGCAGTGAGGTGGGGGCGATCGATCCGGCGGCCAGTCCGGCCGCGGAGAGCGCGGACCGCCCTAGCATCGCCCTTCGACCGAGGTTCGTCACGACGAGTGCTCTAGCGGATTCATCAGCTGACCTTATCATTTTCCCGATGATACCGCCAGCGTTGCTGCTCTTGATCGGAATGGCCGTCGTGATCGGAGCAATCGTCCTGCTCCGGCTCAACGCCTTCCTCGCCCTCATTGCCGCGGCGCTCACCGTGAGCTTGCTCGCCCCGGGGGAACCGGCAATCCGGGTGTTGAGGGTCGCCGAGGGCTTCGGGCGCACGGCCGGCAACATCGGGATCGTCATCGCGCTCGCCTCGGTGATCGGCAAGGCAATGATGGACAGCGGCGCGGCGGACCGCATCGTGCGCGCCTTTCTCGCCCTCCTGGGCGAACGACGCGGCGCCACCGCCCTCGGAGCCACGGGATTCGTCCTTTCGATTCCCGTTTTTTTCGACACCGTCTTCTACCTGCTCGTGCCACTCGCGCGCAGCATGCACGCGCGCACGTCGCGGGATTACCTGCGGTACCTCATGGCCATCGCGGCCGGTGCCGCAGCCACGCACACGCTCGTCCCGCCGACCCCCGGCCCACTCGCCGTCGCCAGCTCGTTAGGTGTGGACCTGGGCACGATGGTCCTCATGGGTTTCCTCGTCGCCCTCCCGGCCGCGACGGCGGGAGGACTCTTCGCGCGCTGGATGAACACGCGCCTCACGATCGTCCCCCCGGCCTCCACATCGGCGGTCGCCGCGCGCGCGATCGCGCTCCCCGGACTCGCAGCGTCGCTCACCCCGATCGTCCTCCCGGTGGTGCTCATCGCGGCGAACACGCTGGTCACGTCGCTCACGGCGCCCAGCCGGCCGCACGCGGCGTTTCTCGACAGCCTCGCCCCATGGATGGTGGTCCTCGGAAACCCAAACGTCGCGCTGCTGCTTGCCGCCGGGATCGCGCTGCGACTGTACGCGCGGCAGACCGGTGCCACGCGGTCCGATGTGGCGACGATGACCGAGTCGGCGCTGGAGGGATCGGGGATGATCATCCTCATCACCGCTGCCGGCGGTGCATTCGGCGCCACGCTGCAGGCCGCGCAGGTCGGTCCAGCCATCCAGGGATGGTTCAACGTCGAACAGGCCGGCACGGGGCTGTCGCTCCTGCTCCTTGCGTTCGGCATGTCGAGCCTGCTCAAGATCGCGCAGGGGTCGAGCACGGTCGCCATGATCACCACCGCTGGCATGCTCGGGGCGCTGCTCGCGGAGGTGCCCACGCTGCCGTACCACCGCGTGTACGTCGCCACGGCCATCGCGAGCGGGTCGCTCGTCGGGACCTGGATGAACGACAGCGGCTTCTGGGTCTTCTCCCGGCTCGGCGGCACCACGGAGATAGAGACCCTGCGTACGTGGACGCCGCTCTCCGCCATTGTCGGCGTCACGGCGCTGCTCACCACGCTGCTCCTCGCCCTTGTCCTTCCCTTGCGCTGAGCGTCGCTCGCGCACGGGCGACCTACTGGCCGAGGAACTCCCCGAATGGACGCAACGCGGGGATGTGGTCGCAGAGGATC
>JACMLI010000294.1 GCA_014379705.1 Gemmatimonadaceae bacterium | reverse complement strand
CCGGTGGCTGGAAGTCGTACGTGATGCGCTCGGTGTTGGTGCAGCCGTAGCTCTTGAGCTGCGCCTCGATCCAGTCGAGGGCTTGCCGGTTGCGACCGGTGCCCTGGCGACGGTCACCGAATTGCGTGAGGCCCTTGATGGTCGCCTTGTACTTCTCGAGGTCGAGGCGGCCGACCATCGCTTCGATGGGATCCGCCGAGTCGGCGGGCGCGGCGCCGCTGTTCTGCGCCCCGGCCGGAATGGCTGTCAGCGCGACAATCGCGCTCGCCATGGCTCGTCGTGCTGTCATCCGCATGCCAGGTCTCCGAATGGGGAGGTTCGCGCGGAAGATAGCGAGCGGCCCGCTCGGCGTTATGTGCGTCAGTTGATGATGTCGCTGAGGACGCGAAGGCCGAACTCGATAAACGCGATCCCGATGGGCAGTGAGGTCAGTGCAACGGCGAAGACGAAGCCGTAGCGGAATATCGTGGCGCCGACGACCGGGGTCTTGCGGCCAAAGAGCGGACGGAGGAGGAGTTCGGACACCCAGCCCCCCGTGTACATGATGTTGGCCAGCAGGCCATAGACAAGGATCGGAACGAGCGGGAACACCATCGCGCGCGTATTCGGCCCGATGGCGCCGAGCACATTGAAGATGGTGAGGGTCGTGAGCCCAGCGGCACCGACGGCGAGGTTATACGGAAGGCGTCTTTTTTCCCACCATTGGATGGTCTCCGCGGGGCTCACCGTTGGCGAGGCCTCACGGAAGAAGAAGCGGCGCACGGCCGTGGGCGTGCCGTCGTCGATCGGTACGAGTGCGTCGTCTCGCATAGTGCAGAGTACTCTACCTCGCAAAGTACAGAGCTGCAAGGGCCGGCCGAATCGCCCTTCCCCCGGGCTTTACTCAGCGCGCTCAAGGCGCGACCATCGGTCCGCCCGTCCGCCCGTCCGCCCGTCCGCCCGTCCGCCCGTCCGCCCGTCCGCCCGTCCGCCCGTCCGCCCGCCCCTATGTTCAACCTGTTCGACTACGAAAATGCCGCCCGTGAGCTCATCGAACCCGCCGCCTTCGGCTACCAGGTCGGCGGGGCGAACGATGAGCTCACCCTGCGAGAGAACCGACG
Organism: Gemmatimonadaceae bacterium; assembly: GCA_014379705.1. Classification (GTDB taxonomy): domain Bacteria; phylum Gemmatimonadota; class Gemmatimonadetes; order Gemmatimonadales; family Gemmatimonadaceae; genus RBC101. Next base: position 6,615 of record JACMLI010000294.1, on the reverse strand, counting down.
GGCCTGGGACGACATCGCCGTCCGCTATCGCACGATGGTCGACGTCTCCACGCGATCCCTCGCGACGACCGTCCTCGGCACCCCGGTCTCGATGCCCGTCCTCGTCGCCCCCACGGCGATGCAGAAGCTCGCCCATCCCGATGGCGAGATCGGCATGGCGCGGGCCGCCGAGCAGGCGGGAACACTGATGATCGTCAGTACGACCGCTACCATCGGCCTCGCTGAGGTGGCAGCGTCCACGCCGGCACCCAAGTGGTTCCAGGTCTACATCTACCAGTCACGTGAGTACACACAGCGCCTGATCGAGCGGGCCGTCGCAGCGGGCTACCAGGCGCTCGTCCTTACCGTGGACGCGCCGTTCCTGGGTCGACGAGAGCGGGATATCCGGAACGGGTTCACGCTCCCGACGGGCATGCACATCGCGAATGCCGAAATCTCGGGTATGGACGTGGTCCCCGACGCGACGGCGGATGCGTCCGGGCTGATGCAGCATTTTCGCGGACTGCACGACCCGTCACTCACGCCGAAGGACATCGCGTGGCTGCGCGACCTCAGTGGCTTGCCGATCGTGGTGAAGGGGATCGTGCGGGGCGACGACGCCGTGCGCGCCATCGAGCACGGGGCATCGGCGATCGTCGTGTCGAACCATGGGGGCCGGCAGCTCGACACGTCGGTCGCGACGGCGCGCGTGCTTGCCGAGGTGGTCACGGCGGTCGACGGGCGGGGCGAAGTCTACGTCGACGGGGGGATCCGCCGTGGCACCGACGTCCTCAAGGCGCTCGCGTTAGGCGCCCGGGCCGTGCTCCTCGGCCGGCCCCCGGTCTGGGGACTGGCTGTGGATGGCACGGCAGGCGCCCGGCACGTGCTCGAACTGATCCGGGAGGAGTTCGACCTCGCCATGGCCCTCGCCGGGTGTCGTACGGTGGACGAGATCACGGCGGACCTCATTGCCAGTTGAGGGTATGGTTTATCTTGCGTGTCGCGTCGGAAGGCCACGCCCGACCGTCCGGCGCCACTTCCCACTCGCAGGTGCTCTGTCCATGATGTTCCCACGCCTCCTCCTTGCCGCGTTTGTCCTGGCGGCCTGCTCTCCCAACGACTCGAACGCTCCCGTGCAGCCGGAAACCACCCTCGAAACGCAGGTCTGGTCGTCGTCGCTCAACATCAACCTGTCGGCGATGACCAAGCTCCCCTCGGGGGTCTACATCCTCGATCAGGTGGTGGGTGCGGGTGCGACGCTGACGGGATCGCCAACGGTCCGCGTCTATTACACGGGCTGGCTCGCGAACGGCACGAGGTTCGACGGCAACGTCGGCAATGCCTCACCGTTGAGCTTCAGCCTCGGCGGGCTCATTCCGGGGTGGCAGCTCGGGATGCAGGGCATGAAGGTGGGCGGCAAGCGCAAGTTGGTGATCCCGTCCTCTCTTGGATACGGCACGGTCGCCAACGGCCCGATTCCCGCGAACGCGAACCTGGTATTTGACATCGAACTCGTCGGCATCAACTAGGGTCACGTCGGTTCGATGATCGACCAACCGCTCTGGACACCGTCGCCTGAGCGGATCGAACGCTCGCAGCTCGTGGCATTCTTCGCGCGACTGCGGGAGCGTGGCCTGCTCACGGGGGCGTACTCGTACGACGCGCTGTACGAGTGGTCGGTGCACGATCCCGCGGCATTCTGGCGTGAGTGGTGGCAGTGGGCCGGTGTGATCGCCGAACCGCGTGCTGGCGACCCGTGGGATGAGGTCGTCGTGGGGCTCCATCGGATGGCGCCCCCGGACTCCGAGGAGGGTCCGCGCTGGTTCACGGGTGCGCAGCTCAACTACGCCGAGCACCTGCTGCGTTTCCGCGACGATCGCGACGCGATCGTGAGCTGGACGGAGCAGGGGCGGCGGCGAGTGCTCAGCCATGCCGACCTGGCGCGCGAGGTAGCGCGCGTGGCCACCGCGATGCGCCGGCATGGCATCCGGGCCGGCGATCGGGTCGCGGGATTCCTGCCCAACATCCCTGAAGCCATCGTGGCGATGCTCGCCGCCGCGTCGTTAGGCGCGGTGTGGTCCTCGTGTTCGCCGGACTTCGGCGTGCGCGGGGTGCTGGACCGGTTCGGGCAGATCGCGCCGCGCCTCCTGTTCGTGGCCGATGGGTACCGCTACGCGGGAAAGGAGATCGACTCGCTGGGACGCGTTCGGGAGATCGCGGCGTCGATCCCCGAGGTCGAGCGGGTGGTGGTTGTGCCGTTCCTGAGGGCGTCGCCGGCGCTCTCCGACATCCGCGATGCGATGGTGTGGGAAGAGTGGCTCACAAGGCCGGCGCTGGGGCCCCCCCCCGATGCTCAATCTACCGGCACCCCGTCACCCGGTCGTCACGTGCCCGAGCTCGCCTTCGAGCGGCTCCCCTTCGATCATCCGCTTTTCATCATGTACTCGTCAGGCACCACCGGCCTGCCGAAAGCCATGGTGCACGGCGCCGGAGGCACCTTGCTGCAGCACCTCAAGGAACACCGCCTCCACCTCGACCTGACGCGTGACGACCGCGTGTTCTACTTCACCACCTGTGGGTGGATGATGTGGAATTGGCTCGTGAGTGCCCTCGCCGTGGGCGCGACCATCGTGCTCTACGACGGCGCCCCGCTGCAGCGCGCCGCCCGCCCGGGCATCGGACAGTCGCAACGCGGCCCCGACATCCTGTGGCAGATGGCCGAGGACGAGCGCGTCACCGTCTTCGGGACGAGCGCCAAGTACCTCGCCCTCGCCGAGAAGGAGGAACTGCGCCCGGCACACACGCGCAACCTCGGAGCCCTCCGCACGATCCTCTCCACCGGCAGCCCGCTCGGCCCCCCGTCGTACGACTACGTCTATCGCGACATCAAGGCCGACGTGCACCTCGCGTCCATCAGCGGCGGCACCGACATCATCTCCTGCTTCGCGTTAGGCGATCCCACGGGGCCCGTGTGGCGCGGCGAGTTGCAGGTACGCGGGCTCGGCATGGCCGTCGATGTCTTCGGTCCCGACGGGACGCCGATTCGCGGGGCGCCAGGAGAGCTGGTCTGCACGCGCCCGTTCCCGTCGATGCCGGTGGCGTTCTGGGATGACCCCGAGGGAGCGAAGTATCGCGCGGCGTACTTCGACACGTGGCCCGGGGTGTGGCGCCACGGCGACTGGGCCGAGCTGACGTCGCGGGGCAGCCTGGTGATCACCGGGCGCAGTGACGCCACGCTCAACCCCGGCGGCGTCCGCATCGGCACCGCCGAGATCTATCGGCAGGTGGAGCAGCTCCCCGAGATCATCGAAAGCCTTGTGGTCGGCCAGGACATCGGGGACGAGCGCGATCGTGACGTGCGCGTCGTGCTCTTCGTGCGGCTCCGGGAAGGGCTAACGCTCGACAGCGAGCTCAAGGATCGCATCCGCGCGGTGATCCGGGCGAATGCGAGTCCGCACCATGTGCCACGCGTCATGCTGCAGGTGGCAGACATCCCGCGCACCATCTCGGGAAAGATCACCGAGCTTGCCGTGCGCGACGTAATCCATGGCCGCCCGGTGAAGAACATGGAAGCGCTCGCCAATCCCCAGTCGCTCGACCTCTTCCGCGATCTCCCCGAACTCAAGCAGCCTCAAGCGTAGCGTTCGGACGGTGTAGGGGAATCTCCGGCAAAGGGGAAAATTCGTCGCCAAACGCCCTTGAGCAGGTCCCGCGACGCTGGAGTCGGGGGGACGAGCGACCGAGACTAAAGGGTAGTGGCGTTGCACACGTGTCGACGCGCCCGCCTGTCCCACCCGCCTGACGCCCCCACCCTTGTTCAAGTCGCGCCTCCCCAGCCCGTCATTCCGGTTTCCCCGGCGCCCATCGCGTGCCGGGAACGCTTGGGCGTCGCGGGCCCGGCGGAGAGGGCGGGGCTTCACCCTGATCGAGCTCCTGTCCGTCGTGGCGATCATCGGCGTGCTTGCGGCGCTGGGGATCCCACGCAATCGCGACATGATCGAGCGCGCCCGCGTGGCCAAAGCCATCGGCGACTTGCGTGTGGTCGCCATCGACTTGTACTCCGCCGACTCGCTGCCAGCGTCGCTCGCCGGGATCGGGCGGGGCGGGATGCTCGATCCATGGGGCAACCCATACGTGTATGCCCGCTTTCCTCCCGCGAAGAAGGGCGGACATCCCGCACACGCGCGTAAGGATCGCTTTCTTGTGCCGCTCAACTCGGCCTTCGACCTGTACAGCATGGGCAAGGATGGCAAGTCCGTCGCCCCGCTGACGGCGAAAGCGAGTCGCGATGACGTCCTCATGGCGAGCGACGGCGGCTACTACGGGCTCGCGAGCAAGTTCTGATGCCTCCGCGCGGGCTCGGCATCCTCAACACACGCGTGGGCCGCCGTACCCTGGCGATCTTCGTCGTGAGCGTGATCCTCCCGGTCGCGGCACTCGTGACCTTCTCGTACCTGGAGATTCGCGACGCGCTGCTCGAGCGAACTCGGGCGCGTGTGGAGTCCTCCGCAAAGGAACACGCGGTCGGTGTGGTCGGCCGGGCCATTTCGCTCCGCGACTACTTCACGCTCGTGGCAACGGGGGGGACCGGGTTGCCCGAACGCGACGCTGCCAACCGCATCGTGGCGCTCGGGATCGACACGGCCGGCACAATGCGCCTCGAACCGGAGGCCGAGGCCCGGGTGACGAGCGGGGAGACGGCGCTCGCGCTGACCACCGGCGCGGTGCCGGCCATACGCCTCGTCCGGCAGCGTCAGGGTTCCGGCGGCGATTCTGCTCTCGTGTGGGGCGAGGCCCCGATCTCCGAGCTCGGCGGCTTTTCGAGCACCGAGGAACTCGATCCGATGGTGTGTATCCTCGAGCAGCGACACCGTCGAATCCTGCAATGTTCGGCCGGCGTCACGGCTGAGGAGCGCGCGGCCGCGCGGGCGAACCTGCTCGACGCGCCGGATGGAACGACCCTCGCCACGACCCGGCAGATCTTCCTCACGTATGAGGTGGGGGGCGGGAACTGGGAAGCGGTCGCCTTTCGCCGTCGGTCTGACGCCCTCGCGCCAATGCAGAGCATCGGGCGCACGTTCGCGCTCGTCGCGGTGCTGTCGATGCTCGTCGTGTTCTTCGCGAGCCACGTGCAGATCCGGCGGATCACCGAGCCCCTCGAGCGCTTGTCGGCGGCCACGCGCGCCGTGCGCGATGGGGAATACCGGGCGACCGTCGACGTGTCGACCGACGACGAGTTCGGGGAACTGGCGACGAGCTTCAACGCGATGTCGCAGCAACTGGGCCACACGTTCGACTCGCTGGCGGCGGTCGACGCCGTGGATCGCGCGGCGCTATCGAGCCGCGACATCGGGGAGATCATCGACATCGCACAACGGCATGTGCTGAGCACCTGCGCGGCCGCCCGCGTGGTGGTGCTCACACCTTCCGTCGTCACCCATGGTGACACCTGGTTCCTTCACGAACTCGCGGCGGGGCAAGCGCAATCCGACGTCGCCCGCGAGGTGCCGCGGCCGCCCGCACTTCCCGACGCTGCCGAGGAGTTTGCGCGCGCCGGGATCGCTGAGCACTTCCCCGGAGCGGGCGTCACGGATAAACGCACGTTGCGCTGGCTGTGCCTCCCGCTCCGCAATCAGGGCGTGTTGGAAGGGATCATGGCGGTGGGAAGCCTCGTGACGATCGACCAGGCATCCGCAGCAGCCGTGGAAGCCCGGCGCCTCGGCGACCGGCTCGCGGCCGCCCTCGCCAACGTCCGACTCGTCAGGCAGCTCGAAGCGATGAGCCTCGGAACGCTTACGGCGTTCGCGCGCACCGTAGACACCAACTCGCCGTGGACGGCGGGTCACTCCGAGCGCGTGACCACGATGGCGGTGGCCCTCGGACGTCGGATCGGGCTGGCATCCGATGATCTCGACCTCCTGCGTCGCGGCGGACTGCTGCACGATATCGGCAAGATCGGTGTGCCGGCGTCCATTCTCGACAAGGCGGGGCCACTGACGGCGGAAGAGTTCGAAGTGATGCGCTCCCATCCCGCGTACGGCCACCGCATCCTGTCGCCAATTGGCGCGCTGAGGGACGTCCTGCCGATGGTCCGGTCACACCACGAACGAATGGACGGCGCCGGATATCCCGACGGCTTGCGCGGCGAGGAGATCCCACGGCTCGCGCGCGTTCTCGCCGTCGCCGACGTCTTCGATGCGCTGACCTCCGACCGCCCATACCGGTCGGGGATGCCCGCGCACGAGGCGCTGGCGATCATCCGACGCAGCGGCGGAGCGCACCTCGACCCGGACATGGTCCGACAGTTCCTTGAGCTGCACGCCGAAGGTGGAGTCCGTCGCGACACCTCCGCCGCCGATCCTTCCCTGAGTCCAAGTGTGTTTTCCGAGACAATGTCCGAGGTAGGCGCATGACCAGTCCACGCCGACCCACGTTGCCCAGGCAAGTGGCCATCCCCTCAGACCCGCACGCCGGTCGTGAGCCACAGTCCGCGCCCCCGAAGGTGGCGAGCGTGAAGGACGGAGACCTCGGCACGCCGATGGAACTCACCGAGTTCATGTCGCAGGTTGGCGTGGTCATGCGATTGCCGACGCGCAACACCAAGGCCATCCCGGTGGTGCCCGCGTCGGGGCGGGG
>JACMLI010000033.1 GCA_014379705.1 Gemmatimonadaceae bacterium | reverse complement strand
TGCTCCGAAGTGCAAGGTGCACGCACGATGCACGCTCGAGACCGCAGAGGCGATAAGACGTTGGTATCGCTACCCCAGCCCGAGGTGCGTCATGAGTTCCTGCGCCGCCGCCCCTCCGGCTCGATTGGCCCCGATGGTCGATGCCGACGGCCCGTAGCCGACCAGGTGAATGCGGGGCTCCTTCGCCACCTGCGTCGCAAGCCGCCCCGTCATCGTGATCCCGCCCCCTTCCTCGCGCAACAGCAACGGCGCGAGGTGGTCGAGTGAGCTACGAAAGCCGGTGCACCACAGGATGACGTCCGCGGCACGAAACGTCCCGTCGGGCCAGCGCACACCGTCCTCCGTGATCTCGCTGAACATCGGAAGCCGATGCAGCACGCCGCGCTCACGCATCGCGACAATGCGCGGCGAAAGCGGGAGGCCGGTGACCGACACCACGGACTGCGGCGGCAACCCCCGCCGCACCCGCTCCTCCACCATCGCCACGGCAGCGCGCCCCGCGGCCTCATCGAACGGTCCTTCACGAAAGGCCGGTGGCCGACGCGTCACCCACGTTGTCGTGGTGACCAGCGAGATCTCGTCGAGCAGCTGGATCGCCGAGATGCCCGCGCCGACGATCACCACGTGCTTGCCCGCAAACTCGGAGGCGGTCCGGAAGTCCTTCGTGTGCATCGTGCGTCCGCGAAAGACGTCCGCGCCGGCGTACTCGGGGATGTACGGCGTCTCCCACGTCCCCGTCCCGTTGATGATCCCGCGCGCCGACACGTCCATCACGTCGGTCTCGACGACGAAGCGCTCGCCACGCCCGCACACGACGTTGACCTTCACGGGCCGATAGACCGGCAGCGCGAACTTTGTCTCGTAGGCGGCGAAGTACTCCGGCACCGCCACGGCAGCCTGCACGTCGGCATCCGTAGTGCCCGTGGACTCGGTGAACGGCATTCCCGGCAGGTCATGGATGCGGTTCACGGTGCTCAACGTGAGCGACGGCCACCGGTGCTGCCACGCCCCGCCGGCCCGCAGCGCGTGGTCCAGCACCACGAAGCCCCGATGCGACGGCAGGCCGCGCCGCGAGAGGTGATAGGCACTCGACAGCCCGGCCTGCCCCGCACCGATCACCACGATGTCGACCTTGAGCGCGACGGTGCGGGCGCTCATTGCGCTGCAGCTACTTCTTCGCGCGCGCCTTGGGCGCGGGCTCGATGCGCGCGGCGCGCGCGAGCTCCTTCTCGATGCGCACCACCCGCTCCACCTGGCCCTTCGCCGGAAAGCGCTCGTAGAATCCTTCCGTCCGGAAAGCGCGCACCAGGTCGGACCACGGCGAAAGCCGACGCGTCCAGCGCGCCACACGATCGCCCGACGGCTCGGCATCTTCCGCGGCGAGGTCGTGCGCCACGCGGATCATCGCCTTGAGCGTGACCGACGAGGTCACGAAGTGATCGGCGCTTCCCCACGCATCCCCCCACGCCTTCTCCGCTGCCTTCAGGAAATCGCGCACCATGCCGTAGAACTTCTCCGAATGTTTCTTGTCGGTGCCGGCGCGCTCGATCTTCTTCCAGTCTCCGGCCACCCACCGGTGAACCTCGTTGAACAGCTCCGCCTGCAGGATCCACTTCTGCTGCTGGCTCCGGCCCCCGAGCCGGTTGATGCGATATTGCAGGGGACTGTCACCCGAGCTGTAGAGCAGGTCGACCACACGCGCCGCGAACTTCTTGTCCGGCGACACATACGAGACGCGCTCGTAGAGGTCGACCAGGTGGCTCTTGTTGATCCGCGTTGGCGTCGAATTGATGATCACGAACATCTCGGCGGCGAAGTTCTCCTGCTTGCCGTCGAAGATGACGCATGGCACGTGGATCGACGCCGCCTCCTTGGGGTGCGAGTGCAGGTAGAACTGCAGCGCGGCCAGGCGATGCTGCCCGTCGATCACGAGGAACTTCTCCTTCGGCGACTGCAGGTTTCCGACGCTCTCGTACTGGCCCAGGGGGTCGAACGCGAGGCGTTCGTGCGTGAAGAGGAGGATCGCCGCGGGAATCGGGGGCTGGCTCTCCGCCGTCTCGTAGAAGTTCCGGATCGCGCTGACCTTCGCCTTGGACATCTGCCGCTGGAAGGCAGCGTCTGAGCGCTCGACCCTGGAGATGAAGGACGCGATTTCGTCCTGCTCGGCGGGCGGGGTGTCGGGGGCGATCTGCTCGCCATCCCCGTAAAAGCGACTGATGAAGCGGACCTTCTCGAGCAGGTCCTCGGCCGGATAGGCCACGAAGTAGTAGACGCTGTCCTTCTGCCGCACCTGGGTCGCAAGCACTCGAAGCCCCTCCCGGAAGGTGGTCCCCGCCTGTGTCGCCGCTGCCGCGCCGTGCAGCCTAACGGACGGACGCGCAAGGGAGCAAGGCGCGCGCATCCCTTGCGGGTCCCCGACCCCCCCCGAGAGTCCCCCCCCCAACGAGCGATCCAACCCGGATCCGGTCCAACGTACAGTTCAGGATCAGCCGTTCCCGCTCGCCGTCGCAGCCAGCACAGCGGCCCCTTGGAACGGTCGGCGTCGATGCGCACCCTCCGGATCGCCTGACAAGCCAGTCGGCGATCCCCCTCGTGCCAACGGTCGGTCGACGGCGTCTCGTGGAGACCACCAGGAGGAGTCATGTCCGCCACCCGCGTCCGGCTTGGTGTTGGTGCCTGCTTTCTATCGTTGGTCGCCTGGGGGTGTGAGGACGCGAAGGATGCTGCCTCGATCAGTGGTGTGGTCGCCAGCATGGCTGCCCAGGTCGGGGCTCCCTCCGGGGTGCCCGTCTACGGCGTCACGCCGATCGCAGCTCTCACTGGGCTGCGCGTCAACCAATCGGGCGACGTCGCGGGATGGACCACGCCCACCGGGCTCGCTGTGCCGATGCTCTACACGCCCGAGACCGGCGTCATCGTTCTCCCGACGTCGGCGAGCCAGCCGTATGGCGTCGCGCGAGACCTCTCGGAACGCGCCGCGGGGGTCATCACCGTGGTCGGCGAGGCCAGGCTGAACACCACCGGTTCGGCGATCCACGCGGTTCGCTGGCGCGTGACCGTGCCGCAGGGCGTGGTGACCAGCACGACCGATCTCGGGGTGCTCCCCGGCCATTCGCAGAGCTTTGCGAATGCCGTCAACGCTTCCGGCCAAGTCGCGGGAACGTCTGACCCCAACTCCTTCCTCAGCATCCGCTCGTTCCTCCATACCAACGCCGGCGGCATGGTCGACCTCGGACTCGGGAGCGTCGGGACCAGTGCGCGCGCGCTGGACCTGAATGCCTCCGGCCTGGTGACGGGTTATCTCGGCCTGGAGGCGTTTCGCTGGTCGTTCGTCGGCGGGCTCCAGCGACTCGGGTCCCCCGCCGGATGGGCGCATTCGTTCGGCTTCGCGATCAACGCCATCGGGCAGGTGGCTGGCAGCGCGCGGAGTGCCTCTGGCAACGCCGAGGTTGTCGTGCGCTACACCGACGGCAGCGGGTGGAAGGTGCTGGGTGGCACGGGGCAGCGCAACGTGGGGAGCGGCATCAATCAGTGGGGCGACGTCGTGGGCTCCGCGAGGCCCTACGGGTCGTTTGTCCGCGGGGCCATCTACACCGATCGCATGGGTGTCCTCTCGCTGGTCGAAGACCTCCTCCTCGTTCCGGGAAGCTGGACGATCATGGAGGCCTGGGACATCAACGACGCGCAGCAGATCACCGGGTGGGGGATCAACACCCAGACGGGACTCAGGAGCGCCGTGCTGCTGACGCCTGTCAGTTCCCCACCAGCCAACCCGCCGCCGGTCGCGAGGTACTCCGTCTCGTGCACACCGGGGACGTGCGTGCTCGACGCCAGCACGTCAACCGACGATGTGGGCATCGTGTCGTACGCGTGGAACGCCTCGGTGAGCAGCCGGCCGGCCAGGAGCGGTGTGCAGATCACGCGCAAGTGGATGTCCACCGGAGGCAACACGTACCAGGAGACGCTGACCGCAACGGACGGCGGCGGCAAGACGCATTCGGTGAGCCAGACGATCGTCATTCCACCACCCACCACCAATCAGGCGCCAGTGGCGAACTTCACGGTGGCGTGCTCGCCAGGGAGGTGTGTGCTCGACGCCAGCTCATCCACCGACGACCACGGCATCGTGTCATACAGTTGGATGGCGGCCACCCGCCCTGCGAAAACCGGAGTCATGATCACCCGAACGTGGCTCGCTGCGGGCGGCAATACCTATCAGGAGACGCTGACGGTCACCGACGGCGGCGGGCTCACGCGCTCGCTGACACGCACCGTCACCATTCCGTCGCCGTAGGCCAGCGGGCCATGCGCCCCACTCAGGGAGGCGCATAAGCGGAACCGGAGCAGCGATGGCCAGTCAGCCCGATCGAACATCTTCCTGCCCCGAACCAGCGGTATGCGCCCGGTCGGCAGACGGTGAGCGCGTGGATTGTGGTGGAGCAGTGCGTGGCACCACGTTACCGTAGGGGCCCAGCCGCCGCTTGATACCACCTATCTCAAGACCAACCTCAATCCTGCAACCGATAGGAGACGATATGGAAGACAGGTCGAAGCGCCGTGCGTTCATCAGGTCGACGGCGGCGGTGGCCGCTGGGGCGTTGGCGGGAAGCACAATGAGTGTGCCGGCATCAGCGGCGGTGACAGCGAAGGCACAAAGCCCGAGCAAAGGAGCCCGGTTTCGTGAAGCGCTCAAGCAGCCGTTTCACGCTCCCGTGATCGAGAGCGTCTTGCAGGCGAGGTTGTGTGAGCTGGAAGGATTTCCGCTGGTGTGTGTGTCCGGCCAAGCCCCTTCGAGAGCGCTCGGCATCCCGGACGTTGGATTGATAACGATGACGGATCTCCTCAATCATGCGGGCACGATAGCGGCGAATGTCGATGTGCCGGTGCTCGCCGATGTCGAGGACGGCAAAGGTACCGCATCGCACGTCTACCGTACCATCCAACTGTTCGAGCGGGCCGGCATGGCGGGCATACTGATCGAGGATGCCGATCTGTTGCCGCACATGGGCGCGCCGAAAGGGGACCTCGTGACCATGGCGCAGATGGTGGACAAAATCCACGCCTCGGTCGATGCTCGTCGGGATCCGAGCTTCGTGATCGTCGTGGCCTCGGTTGGATTGCGGGAGAGCCGGACAATGAATGAGGTGATGGAGCGGGCGGCCGCCTACGAAGAGGCCGGAGCGGACGCTTTCTGGTTCCCCGGACTTCCGTTGCAGGACAACCCGAAGGCCGCTGCGGTGGTCAAGAAGCCACTGATGTCGACCGATGGGACGCTAGCTCAGCTGAAGGACGCCAAGGTCGCCTTCGCCGCCATTCTCGACTTCGGGACGATCTCGTTGGGCGCGGTCAGGCGCGCCTTACAGGAGCTCAGGACAACCGGATCGGTGCAGAACGCGACCAGGGAAGCGCTGCCCAGAGAGATTTTCCGGCAGTTGGATCGATCGCAGGAGGTACGCGATCGGTCGCGGAAGTACAACGTGATCAAATAGGCGAGAGGCTCGCGGGGTGGCGGTGGGCACCGGCGCAACTCCCGGGTCGTCGTTCCCTTGACCTTGTTCCTGTCGGGCGCATCTGGCTGGTCAGGGAGACGCCTGGCGGCACCGAACACCGATGCCGTCAGTCCGATCAAGCCTCTTCTTTCACCGAACTCGCAGCTCGCGCAATTCCCCGGAGCATCCCGGCGAAGACCGCCTCGTGGAGCGGAAACAATGCGTACCAGTAGGCGAGACCACGCCAGCCTAGAGGGTCGAAGACGGCCGTTTGCCGGATCGTGCTCGACAGACCGTCGCTCGTCACTTCGAATTCCAGCCATGCGCGTCCGGGCAGCTTCATTTCGGCAGCAAGTCGGAGGCGATGGCCTGGCTCAATCGATTCTACACGCCAGAAGTCCACGGCATCCCCAACATGGAGATGACGGGGATGCGGTCGGCCTCGTCGCATGCCGACTCCGCCAACGAGCAGGTCGAGCCAGGCACGAAGACGCCACAACACATCCAGTGCGTACCATCCCGTTTTCCCCCCGATGGCTTCGATCGGTGCGAACGCCCGCGCCGCAGGAACGCTCACAGTCACCGCGCGCGAATCGACGAGCCGGGTGCCGAACCGGACTCCGCCCCACGACGGAGGTGCCCCCGCTGACGACAACGCATCTGACCAGCGTGTTTCGACGAATCCCTGGTCCTCTCGCGCAAGTGCGCGCCGCACGGCATCCTCGATTCCCATCGGCCGGATGTCGAACGTGGCCAGTGCCACCGAATTCTGCACAACGGTCGGGTGGATCATGCTTTCAACGAGCTTGCGTCCCACCCGGGCATACAACGGTGTCACGAGACCGAGCCAGAGACTCGAAAGACGCGGAGTCAGCAAGGGCACCGAGAGCATGCGACGGCGCAGCCCCCGCTGCCGCGCGTACGTGCGCATGATGTCCGCGTAGCTCACCCGATCCGCTCCGCCAATCTCGTAGACGCCGTATTGCGAAACGGGCAGACGGAGTGCGGCCAGGAGATACTGGAGGAGGTCATCGATGGCGATGGGCTGCGCCATGACACTCACCCACCGCGGAGTGATCATGATTGGAAGGCGCTCCACCAGGGCGCGGATCATCTCGAACGACAGGCTCCCGGGACCGATCACGATCGACGCACGAAACTCGAGCACCGGCACCCCGTACTCGCGCAGGACCCGTCCCACCTCCTGCCGGCTCCGCAAGTGAGGCGAGAGTGCTTCCTGCTCGCTGCCCAGGCCGCCGACATAGATGATTCGTTGCACCCCGGCAGACCGCGCCGCTTCACCAAAGTTCCTGGCAGCAAGGACGTCCGCTTCCTCGAACGACTCCGATCCCATGGAGTGCACGAGGTAGTAGGCCGCATCGACGCCCACCATGGCGAGGTCCAGGCTGGATCGGTCCAGGAGGTCGCCGGCGATCACTTCCGTCGCGGGCCCGACCTTTCGTCGCAGCACTTCCGGACGTCTGGCCAGGCAGCGCACACGGTGACCTTCTGCCTCCAGCAGACCCAACAGGCGTCCACCGATATACCCGGTAGCGCCCGTCAGCAGCACGCGCCGGGCCTCACCTGCCGAACCGCTGCTTCTGTCCATTCGCTCAGTTCCCTCTGCTGTCCCCAGTCGACGGCCGCGGTCAGTTCACGGCGAACGAGCCGTCGTCCACTTCGTTCAGCCTCCTCCGCATGATCTTGCCCGACGACGTGGTGGGCACCGACGCGACAAACTGCACGGCACGTGGCACTTTGTAGGCCGCCAAGTGCTCGCGGCAATGGGACACGAGGTCGGCGCCTGACACCTCGACTCCCGGCTTGAGGATCACGTAGGCTTTGGCCAGTTCGCCCTTGGCCTCGTCCGGCACACTTCCCACGGCGGCCAGTGCCACGGCCGCATGCATGCAGAGCACGCGCTTCAGCGTTGAACCGGCGATCATCGCGGCGTTGAACACACTGCTCCCATACACGTGAAAGAGGGGCAACGCCGTGACGATTCGATCGTCTGCGGTCCGCGCGGCCATCAACGCCGTTCCTACGGCGGCACCCACGACCGAGCGCTGGCTCTGCATGGCCCCCTTGGGACGCCCGGTCGTTCCTGACGTGTAGCAGATGACCGCGAGATCAGAAGGTTTGCTCCGCGCCGCCGCGTAGTCCGCGCTCGCGTGCTGCAACCAGTCACTCAACATCGCTGCCCACTCGATCGGTGCTTCACCCCAGAGCACGACATCGGTGAGGTTTCCCACGCCTTTCAGGGGAAGCGTACTGGCCTTGTCCGACGAGGCGAGCACCGCACGCGCCCCGGCATCGGTCATCGAGTAGCTCACCTCTTCGGGAGTCAGCATGCTGCTGAGGGGATTCACGACCGCGCCCGTCTTGACGATGCCGTAGTACGAGACCATCCACTCCCAGCTATTGGGCCCGAAGAGGCTCACGCGGTCGCCCGGGTTGACGCCGATGGCACCGAGTCCGTTCGCGACCCGATTGGACAAGGCGTCGAGCTCGCGGAACGAGAACTGCCGGTCCTCGACGATCAAGGCGATGCGGTCCGTGTGTGTGCGAGCGGCGGCGGGAAGAATCTCTGCGAGTGTTGTGATCACGGTGCTTCCCCTGGCGAGTTCTCTCGGAGGACAGGTGGACAAACGGGGCAGGCAGGAACCACCGGATTCGGGGAACATAGGTAGCACTCGACCGCCGTGGCGAGAATCGGACGCAGTTCAGGAGGTCCGCCGATTGCCCCCGGGAATCCGAATAGATTGCACCGCGTGCGGCGATCGCCATCTGCAGCATGAACACCTGGCCAGGCGGCGCGATCCACCTCCATCCACCGAGCGTCGGGGTGAGACCCATGCGATTTCGCGAGCACCGGATGAGTCTTGCGCATGACATCCGGTACGCCGCGCGCGGCCTCGCCCGGCGCCCGGCGTTCACAGCGGTCGCCGTGCTCACGATCGGAATCGGGGTGGGCGCGACGACCACCATCTTCAGCGCGGTGAATGCGCTCCTGCTGCGGCCGTTGCCGTTCAGCCGGCCCGAACAGCTGATGAAGGTCTCGCTTTCCTCTCCTGCGGTTGGTTCGCGCGTGGCGAACGACGACGCGATCTGGACCTATCCCCGGGCGGACATGTTCCGCAGGACCCAACAGGAGTTCTCGGCAACGTCGCTCTACGTGCCACGCCAGCTTTCCATCACGAGCGATCCGGTGGAGCTCGTGCGCGCTGAACTCGTCAGCGCCAACTATCTCCGCACCCTCGGGCTCACGCCCCTTCGCGGCCGCGATTTCGATCCTGCAGTCGACGCGGGCCCCGGCGCGGCGGCCGAGGTGCTGCTCTCCGAGACACTCTGGCGGCGCAGGTACAACGCCGACCCGTCGATCATCGGGAAGACCATCGACCTCGATGGCGTCACGTACGCCGTGATCGGAATCGCGCCCGCCCGGTTCCAGGGATTGACAGGTGAATGCGAGTTGTTCATTCCGATCACCGCGCGAAGCGCCGCCGTCCTCGCGAGCACACGGTCATTCATGCTGGCCAGGCGCAAGGCGGACGTGGACGACGCGAGGCTGCGGACCGCGGTGGCTGCCCTCGGAACCCGCGTCAGTGAAGTCCATCCAGACAACTTTGCGGTCGGACTTCCGTGGAGTGCCGTGGCGCGTCCACTCGACGTCCTGCGCGTAACGCCCGTCGTGAGGCAATCCCTGCTCGTGCTGGCCGCGGCGGTTGCCTTCGTGCTCCTGATCGCGTGCGTGAACGTCGCCAATCTCCTCCTGGGGCGCAGCAGTGCGCGGCAGCGCGAGATCGCCGTGCGTCTCGCGCTCGGCGCTCGCCGCTCCCGGGTCGTGCGCTTGCTTCTTACCGAAAGCATGGTGCTCGCCGCCCTCGGCGGCGTCGCGAGCCTCGTCGTTTCCTGGCTTGGGATCCAGGCATTGAGCGCGATGCATCCTGCCGCGCTGCGCGTGCAACGCGGGGGCCTGGGCGCAGTCACCTTGTCGTCAATCACGTTCGACTGGACCGCCCTCGCGTTCGCGGCCGGGCTGGTGGTGCTGGTCGGTGTCGCCTTCGGATTGGTGCCGGCCCTGCACGCGACGCGCGCGTCGCTCTCGGAGTCGATCAAGGAAGGTGCCGCGACGGGGGGCGGGCCGCGACGTGCCCGCATGTCCCCCGTGCGTTTCCTCGTCATCTCCGAGGTCGCGCTTGCACTCGTGCTGCTGGCGGGGTCGGGGTTGTTGATTCGGAGCCTGGGCAAGCTGCTGGCGATCGACCCCGGCTTCGACGCGCGCCAGGTGCTCTCCGTGCGCCTCACGATTCCCGCCGGAAGCACCGCCCCAGGCGCGCTCCCGGGGTTCTACGATGAACTCATCGCGCGGCTCGCGGCCCAGCCGGGCGTGACCAGCGTCGGCCTGACGAGTTGCCCGCCACTGAACGGCGCCTGCGAGGGTGCGCCGATTGAAGTCGAAAACCGGCCGGAGGCTGGCGCCGCCGCGCCGATCGCTGCGGTC
The DNA here is from genome assembly GCA_014379705.1 of Gemmatimonadaceae bacterium. Classification (GTDB taxonomy): domain Bacteria; phylum Gemmatimonadota; class Gemmatimonadetes; order Gemmatimonadales; family Gemmatimonadaceae; genus RBC101. Next base: position 1,077 of record JACMLI010000033.1, on the reverse strand, counting down.
CCGCTGGCGACGCCAGAGTTCTTCACCGCCGCGCGCATCCCGCTCAAGCGGGGGAGACTCTTCACGGCGGCCGACCATGCGACGTCACCAAAGGTGACCGTGATCAACGAGGCGGCCGCCCGCACGCTCTGGCCTGACGAGGATCCGATCGGCAAGCGCGCCGGTTTTGGTCCGCGCCAGTTCGAGGTGGTCGGCGTGGTTGGCGATGTGCGCGAGTGGGCGGACTCGGTGCCAAGACCCGCCATGTACCTGGCCTACCATCAATGGCCGTCCTACGGGGGGTTTATCTTCGTCCGGACGGCGGGGGATCCTGCCGCGTCAGGCATGGACGTCCGTCGCATCCTGCAGGAGGTCGCGCCCCGGTACCCCGTGCATGACATGCAGCTGATGACCGATCGGGTCGCCGTCGCCACCGCGTCCCAGCGATTCATCGCCACCCTGCTCGGGCTCTTCGCGGCGATCGCGGTGTCCCTGGCAGGCGTCGGGATCTATGGCGTGATTGCTCTCAGCGTCGCCGCCCGCACGCGAGAAATCGGCATCCGCATGGCGCTCGGCGCGGACCGGGCACGTGTGCAACGGCTTGTCGTCGGCGAGGGCATTGCGCTGGTGTCCGTTGGCGCGGTGTTTGGTCTTGTCGGCGCACTCCTCTCGACCCGCGTGCTCCAGGCGTTGCTCTTCGACCTCCACCCGGCAGACCCGCTTACATTTGCGACCGCGCTGGTCGTCCTCGGCGTCGCTTCCGTGCTTGCCAGCTGGCTTCCGGCACGACGGGCCTCTCGCGTCGATCCGGTCCTGGCATTCCGAACGGACTGAGGCACGGCTGGCGACGGTGACCGCGATGCCAGGATCTCGCGACGCGCTCCAGCCCCGGCAGACGGGATTGCACACGCGACTCACGCACTGCTTCCTGCTGTCGTTCTAGGCGTCCCCCCGAAGCGCGTCGGTGGGCTCGACCTTGAGTGCCCGACGTGTTGGAAGCACGCACGCCAGCAGGCACACGCCCAACATCCCCAGCGAATACAGCCCGACCTTGAGCACCCAGGGCGCCGTCACCATCATCGCGTTATTCGCGAGGCT
>JACMLI010000293.1 GCA_014379705.1 Gemmatimonadaceae bacterium | reverse complement strand
CTTTGGTCGTGGCGCGGTCACGGCCGGCGAGGGGGCACGCACGCTTCGCGCGGCGGTGACGGCACTGCAACTCGGACTCGCGCTCACGCTGCTGGTCGGCGCGGGGCTCATGTTGCGCTCGTTTGGACGGATGCGTGCGGTGGACGTGGGCTTCCGTCCCGAGCAGACGTACGCCTTCGACATCTATCCTCCCTCCCCGCGCTACAGGGACGAGGACGCCGCGCGTTCGCTCTACGGGCGGCTCATCGACCGCGTGGCGGCGGTCCCTGGCGTGGGTGGGGTCGCCTTCGTCAATCACACGCCGTTAGGCGGCGCGATCAGCACGAACATGCTCGTGCCGGGCGTTGCGCCCGATCCCAACGGCGGCGACGCGGCGCTGTACAAGACGGCCTCCGACACCTACGCCGAGGTGATGGGCCTGCGCGTCGTGAAGGGGCGGTGGTTCACCCGCGCCGAGGTGGAGGCGCGAGGCACGGGCATCGTGGTGAGCGAGGATGTGGCACGTCGCTACTGGCCCGACGAGGACCCGATCGGGCGCAGCCTCACCGTGTACCGCTCGTCGCAGGCGCGTCCGCGATTCGGCGAAGCGGAGCCCTCGACGGTGATCGGGGTCGTCGCCCCCGTCAGGCACTACGGACCGGCGACGCTGGCGCCATGGGAGGTCTACCTTCCGTACACACGCGAGCCGTGGGGGTGGGGTTCGATCGTGGTCCGCTCCTCCCTGGCGCCGTCGGTGATCCGCGCGAGCGTGGAGCGCGCGCTGATCGAAGTGGAGCCCGATCTCCCGTTGAGCGGCACGGCCGGCGCCGGGTTCCGCATGATGGGCACGGGCGTCGAGGATTTCATGCGCCGCGGCGCATGATGACGGGACTCGCGCTCTCGCTGGCCCTCGTCGCGCTCTTCGTGGCATCGCTCGGTGTGTATGCCCTCTCGGCATATTCGGTGTCGCAGCGCACGGGAGAGTTTGGGGTGCGCATGGCACTTGGTGCCACGCCGAGCCAGATCGTGCACCGCGTGCTTCTCGACGGAGGCCGCCTCGCGCTCGCGGGCGTGGTGGCCGGCGCGCTCGGCGCGACATGGCTCGGTCATATCCTCGAGAACCAGCTGTACGAAACCTCTGCGCGGGACCCGATCGCGATCGCGCTCGCCGCGGGCGCGCTCGTGCTGGTGTTGCTGGTGGCCCTCTGGATCCCCGCGCGCCGCGCGGCACGGCTCGATCCGACGGTGGCGCTGCACGCGGAGTAGGCTGGGGCTAAATCGCAGGTGGCGGGGGAGAGATGATAGGCGGCTACGCCTGCCCGCCTGCCCGCCTGCCCTACCGCAGCCTTCCCGCGAATTCCTCGTACAGGCGGCGGATGGCGATGGGTGCCTGCTGCTCGGCGAGGAACCAGGTGGCGTAGACGCCCCAGCGCGCCTGTGACACGGCCTGCTCCGGGGTGAGTCCGAGCGCGTGGAGGCGCCTCACTTCCGCGATCACGTCGACCAGGGCCTGGCGGTAAGTCACCAGCTCCTCGCGCGACACCGCGGGCTCTTCAATGAATCCATGCCCGGGCACGTAGCGCGTCGCGTCCAACGCGAGCGCGCGATCAATGGTGGCGATCCACTCGGCGCCGTACGCGGAACGCATGGCGGGAAACACGCGATTGAGGTATGCCTCGCCCATGAAGAGGATCTTCTCGCGCGGCAGGTAGACCAAGAGGTCACCGCCGGTGTGTGCGCGGCCGAGGAAGAGCACCTGCACCTGGATGCCACCGACCTCGATCACTTCGCGGTCGCTCGCCATTGCCGTCGGTGGGACGACGACGGCACGAGGAGCGGGAGCGGGCGCTCCCTTGGCAGCTGAATCGGCGGCGGCGCGCGTAAATGCCGCCATCGCACTCATGGAGTCGCGCTGCAGTTGCGCGCGCGAGGCGGCGTGTACCACGTACCTGATGCCCGCGGGAAGGACGCTGTTCCCCGCCGTGTGATCGCCATGATCCGAGCCCACGACGTACCACGTGATGGGGAGCGGCGTCACCTTCCGGATCTCGTCGAGCATCCGCTGCGTGGCCTGCGGCGAGCCCTGGCCATCGGCGATGAGCACGCCGTCACGACCAACGACGAAGAGACTCACCGTCGTGAAGCCCGGCTGCCGGATCTCCTCGTACCCATAGACGTTGTCGGCGAGCCGGATCACGCGCGGGAACGCGGAGAGTGCCACGCCGCGCGCCGCGGGATCTGCGGTGCGCACCTGGGCTCCCACCGACGTCGCCGCGACCAACGCGATCGCGGCGACGAAGACCTTCACGTATTGCACCGGGCGCCTACGGCGTGACCTTCGGCTTGGGCTCGAGCTTCGCTGCCCACAGCCCGGAGTTGAAGTCCGTGAAGAGCACCTGTCCCTTCCACGGCATTGCGTTCATGACGAACGGCGCATTCGGCGTGTAGCCCTTGGGATCGTACGACTTGAAGACCGCGATCTCGCGCTTCTGGTCCGCGATGTTGCCGAGGAGCTCCCCCGAGACGTCGACGACGCGCACGCCGCCATCGTAGTACGCCTGGTAGAGCACGTCGTCCTCGACGATGATATCGTGCGACCCGTAGTCCTCGAGGTGGTAGCGCCCGACCTTCTGCATGTTCATCGGGTCGGTGGCATCGACGATGTGCACGTAGCCGCCAGACGTCTGCGCGACGCCGCCCTTCTCGGTCATGTTGCCCATGTAGTTCGTGCCTTCCCACACTTTCCCGGCGCGATTCATCTCTTCATCGCCGAGGAAGAGGTAGGTCTTGCCGGTGCTCTTCTGGAAGTACGGGAAGATCTCGTGGCCGGAGTTGATCGGGAACACGTTGATCAGCCTGGGCTTCTGCGGCGTGCCGCCCCACTTGCCGTTCCCGACGTCGACGATCACCGCGCCCGCGCCACCCTGCGCCGAATACGCGATGCCATTGTTGACCCAGAGGTCGTGGATGTACGCGCCGGGGTGCTGATACTCGCCCACGTACTTCGGGTTCGCGATGTCCTTCACGTCGATAATCAGGTACTTCTGGCCACCGGAGATCGCGTACAGGTAGTCGTTCGTTGCGAAGGCGTTGTGCACGCCACCGGTGAGTCCCTGGTCGAATGTCGACGCGATCTTCGGATGCGCCGGGTTCGCGAGGTCGAGGATCACCACGCCATTCACGCGGTTCGACGCGCCTTCGCGCGTGAGCACGCCATAGCGGCCGTCGGGGGACACGGTCACGTCGTTGATCGTGCGCGCGTCGATGCGGATCGAGTCCGTCTTCACGATGTTGTTCATGTCCGTGATGTCGAAGATCAGCGCGTAGCCGTCTCCGCCCCACGTGCCCACGATGCAGTAGTCGCGGCCGTCCTTGCCCGTCCACGGCCACAGGTCGGACGTATGCGTCGAGTTCACGCTGCCACGGCCCGTGATGGTGATCTTCCGGCGCGCGTCGCGCGGCTTCACGTCGACCACGCGTTGGGCGAACACGTTGCCGGACTGTGCGACGAGCGTGAAGAGGCCCGGCGCGTTCGCCGTAAAGACCGGCTTGCCGAGGACGTTGTCGATGATGCCGGGGCCGCCGGGGGCCACGGTGGAGTCATCGGGGGTGTAGCGATAGCTCCACGCCACCTTCGCATCGCTGACCGGCTGCCCGTTGGCGCGCCTGGCCGTGGCCGTGAGGTGTACCACGTCACCAGTGTTCACCGTGTTCTCCGCGATGCCCAGGTCGAGCGACGCGACCGGATTCGCTACGACTGTGTAGGCTTTCCGGGCCGTCACGCCTTCGGCTTCGGCGCTGATATTGACCGCGCCGGGCTTGAGCGCCGTCACGTTGCCGAAGCGATCGACGGTGGCGACCTGCTCGTTCGAGCTGCGCCACGTGGCGGTCACGCTGGGGCGCGCGGTACCGTCGGTGTGCGCCCCCTTCGGCGTGTGCGCCAGCGTCGTCCCGACGTACAACCGCGCGGACTCACCGTCGATCTCGAGCCTGGTGAGCTCAGGCCATGTGACGAGCACCGGGATCTCGATATTCACCGGCGATCCGTTGCCACTGACGGCCGCGGCAAACGCCGTGTACGAGCCAGCCTTCTTCGCGGTGAGCTGGCCGTTGCTCCAGCTCACGGCGAGGCGCGGCCCGCCGACGAAGAGCTGGGCGTTCGAGATCACGTTCCCCTGGGCGTCATAGGCCGTGATCTTGAGCGGCACGGTCTGGCCCGCCTTCATCGTGATCCGCGCAGGCTCGGCGACCACCTTCGCCACCGCGGGAGCCGCGGCCTGCTGCGCGCCGAGGATGGCGGGGAACGCGAGAAGAAAGAGTAGGGCACGCATCATCGGGGTAGGGCTCCTGCCCGGTGCTGGGGCATTCGTGGAGGGGTCCGGCAAGACCCTGATGATGAGTGTCCCCGCGATCCGGGGCAAGCGCCGCGCCGCGTGTCCCGGTTGTCGCTCCGGCGGAGGCCGGAGCCGCGCGTCGTTGTCGCGGACAGTCGGGCGAATGACAATGGGCCCCGGATCGGCGCTCGCCTTCGCTCGCTTGTCCGGGATGACGAGAGAGCGTGCGTCGCTCTGAACTCGTGGCATGGGAGATTTGACCTACGCGCCGAAGGGAATCGCGAGCTAGCCTGCCTTATCCAGTTCCTTGTCGTCCGGTCGCCCGCGACCACTTCCCACACATTCAGATGCAGTTCTTCCCCAATACGTCCCTGGCACGAGCGACCTGGACGGCCACGCTGTTGTTGGCGACCACCGCGTGCGCGTCCATGCAGACCACGTTAGGCAGTGGCGTGGGCGACGCGACGCTGGAACACCCGCCCTGGGTGGCCGGCAAGGAAGTTGCGCCGACGGCACGCGTGGCCGCGTTGCCGGTCGCGTACCAACGTGGCGTGACGCAGGAGCCAATCTTTGAACCCTCGGAGACTGGCGCCGTGACCACGCTCCTCGCGTCGCTCAACGCGCGCCTTGACTCCCTGGCGAGTGGCGTTCGTCTCGCGTCCCCCGCGACGGACGTGGCCAACGGGTCTCCCGACGTCCAGTTCAGTTGCGTGACCGAGAACCTCGTGCCCGATGGCGATTGCCTCCGGACCGACGGGACACTGGGGCGTGGCCGCCAGCCCAGGCGGCTCGCCGTGACGCGGGGGAGCGAGACCTGGCGTTCCTGGCTGGGGCCGGCGCTGGCGGGCGCGAATGCCGACCACGCGCTGGTCGTCACCCTCGAGATCGGCCAGTACCTCCCGCGGCAAGTAGGGCTCAAGGGGGACAAAGTCATCGAGCTCGGGACCGACAATCGGGAATCGCTCCCCTGGCTCACGTCCCTCGAGACCCCGGTGCAGGTCCTCCAGCTCACGGGGGCGATTGTGGACGCCGAGGGAAAGGCCGTGCGTATCGCGTCCGAGGGGCTGTTCGCGCGTCGAACGGGGCTGCTCCTGAGCGCCGTGGGCGCCCAGGCCCTGATCACCGAACACGAGGTCTCCGCGTTCATGCAGCGTCGTCGTGAGGACGCGCCAGGTGCCCCCTTCGCCTGGCAGGTGGCCCTGGATGCGCTCGTCCGGCGGCTCGTTCCTCACGCGGTCGGCGGAACCGTGTCGGGGCGCTGACCAGCCTCGGGCCGGTGGATTATCTTCCTTGTGAATTCTTTCACATAGGGAGAGTGCGGTGAAGATCGCCGTGTGTATCAAGCGCGTCCCCGACATGGAGGGATCCTTCCGGATCGCCCCCTCCGGGACCGCCGTCGACGAGACGGGACTCAAGTGGGACATCTCCGACTTCGATGGCTATGCCGTCGAGGCGGCCCTGCAGCTCACCGAAAAGGCGGGCGCCGGCGAGGTGACCGTCATTTCGTTAGGCACGGACGTGGTGCAGGGAACGCTGCGGAAGGCCCTCTCGATGGGTTGCGCGAAGGCCGTGCAGCTCAAGTGCGACCAGGTGCCCTTCGATCCCTTCGCCATCGCGTCGGCGCTCGCCGCGGAACTGCAGGGCGGCGGGTACGACCTCGTCATGTTCGGCAAGATGTCCATCGACTCGGCGAACGGCGCGGTGGGCCTGATGGTCGCTGACATCCTCGGTCTCCCGATGGTGCACGGCTGTTCCAAGCTCGACATCGCCAGCGGCAAGGGGACGGCGCGCCGCGAGATCGAGGGAGGCGGGGAACTGGTGAGCTTCCCGCTCCCGGCGGTGGTCTCGATCGACGAAGGCATTGCCCGCCCGCGCTATCCGTCACTCAAGGGCATCATGGCGGCCAAGAAGAAGCCGCTCGAGGCGAAAGCGGCGCAGCTTGGCCCGGTGCGACTGACCGTGGTGAAGATGGAGCTCCCGGCGGCGAGGGCGGCCGGCCGAATCATTGGTGAAGGGGCCGGCGCGGTTCCCGAACTGGTACGCCTCCTCCAGACCGAAGCCAAGGTGATCTGATGCCGAACATCCTCGTTGTTGCCGAGACCCGTGGCGGTGAACCACGCAAGGTGGCGCTCGAAGCCCTCGCGGCCGCCCGTTCCCTCGCCGACCAGGTGGGCGGTGCGGTGCACGCGATCCTCGCGGGCCCACCCGGGATGGCCGCGAAGGCGGCCACGTTAGGCGCCCACGGGGCCGACGTCGTGGCCATCACCGAACACGCCGGCCTCGCCAACTATGACGCCGAGTCCATGGCGGCCCTCGTCGCGGCGCGGGTGCAGGGCGGGGAGTATCGCGTCGTGATCTTCAGCGCCAGCGCGCAGGGGAAGGACCTCGCCCCGCGCACGGCCGCGAAGCTCCGCAGCACGCTGGCCGGGGACGTCACGTCGATCGTGATCGATGGCGATGCCCTCGTCGTCACGCATCCCGGGTACACCGGGAAGGTGATCCAGACGCTCAGGCTCAGCGGCACGCCGGCGCTTGTCTCCGTGCGTCCAGGGGCATTCACGGTGACACCGGTGGCGAAGGCGGGCACCGTGGAGCAGGTCGCGCTTCCCTCCGAACCGGGAGCCTCTCGGGTCGTGACGACCGAGACGGTGCTCGGCGACACGCGCAAGCTCGATCTCGGCGAGGCGCCGGTGATCGTGAGCGGTGGCCGCGGGCTCAAGGCGCCGGAGCACTTCAAGCTCGTCGAGGACCTGGCGGCCGCGTTCGGGAATGCCGCCGTCGGCGCGACGCGCGCGGTGACCGACGAAGGGTGGCGCCCGCACTCGGACCAGATCGGCCAGACCGGGCGACTGGTGAGCCCCGACCTCTACGTGGCCGTGGGCATCTCGGGGGCGATCCAGCACCTCGCGGGCATGCGGACGTCGCGGTGCATCGTGGCGATCAACAAGGACAAAGAGGCCCCCATCTTCAAGGTGGCCGACTACGGGATCGTGGGCGACGTGTTCGAGGTGGTGCCGGCCCTCACCGCGGCGGTCGCCGAGGCGCGCAAGTCGCACTGAAGGGGGCTGCATGCAGCCGGCGGTGACGCGCCGCCGGACGATCGGCGGGCCACCCCGGAATATCACTAACGAGGAATGGCCTGCGCGGTCGCGTCCTGCGAGAATGGGGGGACGCGTGCGATCGGGTGGCGGGCCTTCCATTCCTCCCCGGTAGCGACGACTATGACGGCGCGATGGGCCCCGTCGGCCCGCAACCGGGCCAGTGTTTCACTCGAGGAGCGATGACGGTGGCAGACGAGCGTCCGGCGCGGGCAATGCGGGACACGCTGGAGTGGGCGATCCGACGCACCGGATTGCCTTTGCCCTCCCCGGTGTTTCGCTCGCTGCAGACCGAGTCGCCGCCAGAAGTGGTGGTGGTCCCGTCGCCAGCCACCCGGCACATGGCCATCACCGCGGCGGCGCTCGCGCTCATCGCCGCCCTGGCCTTCTTCTACACGCTGTACCTGGCGCGCTCTGTCGTCCTCCCCGTCGTCATCGCGATCCTCCTGTCGTTCCTCCTGCGCGGGCCGGTGCGCTGGCTCCGCAAGCACGGAGTGAAGGAGCCGACAGGCGCGGCGGTTGTGGTGTTCGGGGGGCTCATCATCGCGGTGTTCTCCCTCACGCTGCTCAGCGGGCCGGCGTCCAGCTGGATCGCGCGTGCGCCGGCGGCGCTGGAGGACGTGGACCGCAAGGTGCGGACGATCATCAAGCCCGTCCTGCGATGGCAGGCGACGGCGGCCCGGGTGGAGCAGATCGCCTCCGG
>JACMLI010000292.1 GCA_014379705.1 Gemmatimonadaceae bacterium | reverse complement strand
GACCTCGAACGCGCGATCGCCGCCCTGCCGCCTAACGCGCGCACCGTCTTTGTCCTGCACGACGTCGAGGGCTTCCGCCACGACGAGATTGCCGAGCGCATGCACCTGGCGCCCGGTACCGTGCGCGCGCACCTGCACCGCGCGCGCCAGTTGCTCATGAGGATGCTCAACCGATGACGAACCACCTCTCCTGGGACACCCTGAACGACGTGGTCGATGGTCGCGTTGCCGCGAGCGAGCGTGCGCACGTGGACACGCACCTGCGCGACTGCGCCGTGTGCCGCGAGACCGTCGAGACGCTCCGCACGACGATCGCCGACGCCGACGCCCTGCCGCCGGACGTAGCGCTGCCCGCCACGCTGTGGACCGACATCCGGCGTTCGATCGACGCGGGAAAGGTGACGGCGATCCCGACAGCCGCTCCAGCGCGGGTGCGTGGCTGGTGGATGACGCCTCGCCGGATCGCCGTGGCCGCGGTGGTGCTCATCGCGGGTTCGTCGGCACTGACGGCGGTCGTGGTGCGTCGTCAGGCGCCCACGTCTGTCGTCGCGTCCTCACAGCCCATGGCCGGCGTACTTCCGGTGCAGTGGCAGGCGGCGGAGCGTGGATACCTGAATAGTGCGTCCGAGCTGCGTGAGCAGCTCGATGCCCAGCGCAATCGCCTCAACCCGGCGACGATCGCCACGGTGGAGCGTTCGCTGGCGACGATCGATGCCGCCATCGCCGAGGCGCGCGAGGCGCTGATCCGGGATCCGGCGAGTACAACACTCTCCGAGTTGCTGGCATCCAACTACCGGCAGAAGGTCGACCTCCTGCGTCGTGCGACGCAGCTCATGGCCTCCACGTGATCCTTCATCCCTTGCGCGTCCTTCGAGAAACGACACGGGGCTCCGGCCTTCGCCGGAGCGACGGCACCATTTGTCATCCCGGACAAACGAGGGCACCCCTCCGTCATCCGGGACAAGCGGGCGCACCCCTCCGCCATCCCGGACAAGTGAGCGCACCCCTCCGCCATCCGGGACAAGAAAGCGCACCCCTTCGTCATCCCGGACAAGCGAGCGAAAGCGAGCGCCGATCCGGGACCCGGCGTCGTTGGTTCCTCCTGGGCGCCCTATTCGCCATGGGAGCGGGCGCCCCGGTCGCCGCACAGCAGAAGGTCGACCTGCGCCGCGCGGTGTCGCCTGATGTGTACGTGCGCGTGAACGGTGCGTACGCGTCGCTTCGGGTGGTTGGCTGGCAGAAGGACTCGCTCGTCATCACGGGGTCGCTCCCCAGGGGCACGCGCTTCGAGCCGGGGATCGGCACAGGGTCCGATGGCCCGATCAAGGGCGCCAAGTTCTACATCGAACCGCCCACCCAGGGGGGCGGTGCCACCGGCACGCTGGAGTTGTTCGTGCCCGTGGGCGCGACCGTGTGGGCCAAGGCCGGCAATGCGCGCATCGACGTGAGCGGCATCAATGGAAGCCTCGACCTCAATCTCGTGGGTGGTGCCATCACCGTGAGCGGCACGCCGCGCGAACTCAACGTGGAATCCATGGACGGTACGGTGGACATCACCGGCACGCCGGCCTGGATGCGCGTGAAGACGGCGACGGGCGACATCACGGTGCGTGGCGCGGCGCCGGACGCGGGCTTCACCACCGTCGGCGGCAACATCGTGCTGCGCGATGGCACGTATGAGCGCATTCGCGTGGAGGCGGTGACCGGCAACGTCACGTTTGCCTCCGGCCTCGGCCGCGCCGGCAGCCTGACCATCGATTCACATAGTGGCACCATCGACCTGCACCTGCCCCCGAAGCCGTCGATCGACATCGACGCGACGACGATCGCGGGCACGATCCTCAACACCGTGACCGCACGCCGCCCCACGCCGGGGCGGGAAGGACGGGGGGAAGAGCTGACCCTCGCCCTTGGCGTTGGCGACGCCCGGGCCACGTTGCGTTCCTTCAAGGGGAACATCCGGCTCGGCAATCGTTAGGCGCACCACTTCACGTCATTTCCCGGAGCATCGCATGACCCGACTCATCCTCGGGGCGCTGGTGGCCGCCCTGTCCGCCCCCGCCTCACCCGTCGTCTCTCCCGCCCCGGTGTTCGGTCCCCCCTGGATCAGCATCGAACACCCCGTGAATCCGTACGACGAGACCACCCGCGGCGCCTACCTCGTGGTGCACGCGTTCCACCACGGCACGCCGACAGGCTTCCCGGTGACCGGCACCGCCGAGGGACTCGTGAACGGGCAGCGCCGCACCGTGAAGCTCGACTTCAAGGCCACCTCGCGCACGGGAGCGTTCGCGCTCACGAAGCAATGGCCGTCCGAGGGCACGTGGTCGCTCGTGATCACCGTTGCGCAGGGACCCGAAGATGGCGTGAGCGCCATCGTGGACATCGGCGCCACAGGTGACGTGGCCCGCGTCCAGGTGCCCACGCGCCGGCAGGACAGCCACACCATCCCGGCGAAGGTCTCCATGGGCGAGGTCGAGGCGTCACTCCGGGCCCGCGCGCGCGCCTGAACACCAAGGGCACTCGGCGGGGCCAGTTTGGGAACCCGCGTCAGGTCGCCAGGATCAACTGCCTTCAACGCAGAGGCGCAGAGGACGCAGGAGGTTCAACCCGATGTCGAGCTGTCGGATTGAACGGGAGTGCAGGGATTCCCGGCAGATTCCCTGCGCACCTCTGCGTCCTCTGCGACCCTGCGTTTGACGATTTCGGTCGAAGCACGCCGATTCGTCCCTCGTAACGTTGTTGGACCGGTCCGGCCCGAGTCGTCGGACTGCCCCTTCCCCTGCCGTACATCTTTGAGGCTTGACCCCTCAAGGATCCTCACATGTCGATGCGTCACACCGCCTTGCTGCTCGCCGCCCTCACCCTCGCCGGCACCGCGCACGCCCAAGCTAGCGGCACCCCCCGCGACGTGCAGCTCCGCATGCTCGAGCACCAGCGCAAGGTGCTCATCCAGATGGTGGACTCCATGCCGGAGCGCCTCTATCGCGACAAGGTCACGCCGCCACAACGCGATTTCGCCGGACAGATCCATCACGCTGCCGGTGCCGTGTCAGCGATCGCACGCAACCTGATGGCCGGTCCGGCAGTCACGCTTCCGGACACCGCGGCTGCCTTCAATACTCGCGCCGGGCTTCGCACCTTCGTGACGGCGTCGTTCGACTACGCAGCAACCCTGCTCAAGACCCAGACCGACGCGTCACGCAGCGAAACGGTGAACCTGTTCGGCAACCAGATGCAGCGCTGGCAGGTGTGGGATGAGATCCACCTCCACACCGTGTGGACGGCCGGCCAGGTGGTCGCGAACTTCCGCAAGCACAACATGGCTCCGCCGGCGTTTTCGTTCTTCTGAGTTCCACTGCTATCAACGAGCAGTCGTAAGGGGCAACTGCTTCAACGCAGAGTCGCAGAGGACGCAGGGAAGTTCAACAGCAATGTTCAAGCTCCGTGCATGAGGCTCCAACAATTCCGGAGTTTGCTGTTCCTGCGTACCTCTGCGTCCTCTGCGACGCTGCGTTGAGGGCTCTTTGGGCGAACTACGCCGACCTCAATCCGGCTTCCGAAGCGCCTCCAGCTCCGCCTTCTCCTTCACCCAGTACGGCGTCGGGAACGGCTCCGGCGTCGGCCAGACGCGATTGAGCGTGGCGCCCTCGCGCAGCTCGCCCGCCTTCATCACGTAGCGGATCTGCACCGAGTTCCGGATGTTGTCGAGCGGATTGGCATCGAGCACGAGAATGTCCGCCGCCTTTCCGACCTCGAGTGACCCAAGGTCGGCGCCGTACCCGATCGACTGCGCGCCGAGGATCGTGGCGATCTTCAAGGCCTCGTGGTTGGTCATCCCGCCCATCTGCATCATCCACAGCTCCCAGTGCGCCGCGATGCCGTCCTGCTGGCCATGCGAGCCTAACCCGACAATGCCTCCCGCGCGCACCACGTCGCGTGCCCCGCGGGCGATGAGCGGGAAGATGTAATCCTCCTCCACGATCATCGGACGCCGACGCGTCCCGCGGTCCAGGATCTCCGTGGGCGTGAAGTACGACGTCTTGGGGTCCGCCGAGAGGTCCGTGCGCGCACGCCAGTAGCCGTCGCCCGCCGGGCCGCCGTACGCCACCACCAGCGTCGGCGTATACGCGATCTTCGAGTCGGCGAGCACTGTAACCACATCCTTGTACAGCGGCACCTGGCCGATGGAGTGCTCGAACGCGGTGTAGCCATCCATGGCGAGCTGCAGGTCGAGCTTGAAGTCCGCCGCCCCCTCATTCGTCGCGTTGATCTTTTCGGCATGCGCGGCCTGCAGGATCCACTGCCGCTGGAGGCGCCGCGGCTGCAGGTACTGCTTGAGGGAGTTCACCCCCTGCTGCTTGTAGCGCCGCACGATGTGCAGCGCATCGTCGTACGAGCGCACCTGCGCCAGCGTCGTCGTGAGCGGTGGCCCGGTGGCGAAGACGCGTGAGCCGACCATCTCGCCCGCATCGATCAACTCTCCCCAGGCAATGTTCTGGCGCGAGCCCGAGGGATTCCGGGTCGTCGTCACCCCGTACGCGAGGTTGGACGCGATGCTCCATTCCTGTCCGGTGGCGGCCTCGGCGCCCGTGCGGGGATGCGCGTGCGCATCGACGATGCCCGGCATGAGCGTCTTGCCACTGACGTCGATCACGCGCGTCCCGGCAGGCGCGCGCACCGAGCGGCCGACTTCACGGATGCGGCCGTTCTCCACCAGCACGTCGCCGCGCGCGATGACTTCGTCGCCCTTCATCGTGATGAGGCGGCCGCCACGGAGCAGCACCCTCCCCTCCGCCACGTGGCGCGGTGCCGTCAGGGAGATCTCCACGTGCGACGGGTTCCACCGCGCCGACTCGGCATACCGAAGCACGGTGTCGCGGCTGGCGCGGTAGTAGTGGTTGGCAAAGCTCCACGCGATCGTGCGTCCTCCATCGGCCCAGGTCGCGTAGTTCGCGCCCTCGGTCGTGAGGCGCCGCAGGGGTACGGCGGGGGACTGGAAGTTCACCATGATGCCCTCGGCGCCACCGGCGGTGAGGGGCATGACGTACACGTCGTCGCGATCGAGCACGATCATCGCGCGCTCGTCAGGGGCGACCGACACGGACATCGAGCCGAAGCTCGTCGATGTCACGAGGCGCGCGTGCTGCCGGCGGTCGGTGCCGTCGAGCCGGACTGACACGACAGCGGTGGATTGCGTGGCGTTGAAGCCCGGGGCCGCGTTCGGTATGGCCTCGGTGTAGTACACGCGTCCCATCGCCCCGCCCGTGACGAGCGCGGGAGCCGCGGAGGACCGCGTGATCGTCGTCGACGGGCCACCGTTCGCCGGCACCCAGCGCAGCTCACCCATGCCGGAGACCGGGCCGCCGCCCAGCGCGGCGCGCCGGGAGATTGAGCTGTAGACCACGCGCTCGCCGTCGGGCGTCCAGTGCGGTCCCGTGATCCATGCGGTCTCCGCCGTCAGGCGCTGCGGCGTGCCACTGCCGTCGGTGCGTGCCTTCCAGAGATGACCGCCGGCGGAGTCGGTCCACGACGAATACGCGATCCACTGGCCATCGGGCGAATACGCCGGGAAATACTCGCGCTGCGTCGCGCTCGTGAGGCGACGCGGCGTAACCGTGCCGCCACCTCCACGCACGTCAGCAAGCCAAAGCTTCCCGAGCGCCGAAAATGCGATCTGGGATCCGTTCGGTGCTTCCGCGATCTCCTGCAGCTGCGTGACCTTGATCGCACCGTCGTCCAGCTTGAGCGGGTGGAACAGGTGCGCGCCCATGCCGACGTCGACATCGGCGCTGAACGGGATCGTCGTGACCTGCTTCGACGCGATGTCCACGCGCTGGATCTTGCCGCCGCCCGGGAAGATGACCGCGCGCGAATCGGGGGTGAAGGCGAATGACGGCAGCACGTCGTTCGGCGCATACCCTTCCTGGTCGTCGCGCTGCATCTCGGCGACGAGCCATTCGTCCTCCTGCGTGCGCAGGTCGCGGATGCGGAGCGCGGTGCGCGTGCCGGCGCGCGTGGCGTAGACCAGCCAGCGACCGTCGGGTGACGCCGTCGGGCGCAG
>JACMLI010000291.1 GCA_014379705.1 Gemmatimonadaceae bacterium | reverse complement strand
GCCCGGGATGACGAGGTCGTCGCGCTGCGCTCCCCGGCCCGGGATCACGAGGTCGCGCTACGCTCCCCGGCCCGCCATGACGAGGTTGGGAGTGACGCGTGTCTACTGGGCGATCGGCGCCCGAAGCACGAGGTTCTCGATGAAGAACTCCATCATCCGGTCCGGCCGCAGGGCGGTGTGCCCCAGGTCCGGCCCCACCTGGACCTCGAAGCTCTTCCCGGCGCGCTGCAGGGCCTGGATCAGCTGCATCGAGTTGTTTGGGTGCACGTTGTTGTCGGCCGTTCCATAATAGATCATCAGGCGCCCCTTGAGCTTGTCGGCGTACTGCATCGCCGAGCCCGCGTCGTACCCCGCGGCGTTCTCCTGCGGGATCCACATGTAGCGCTCGGTATAGATCGTGTCGTAGTGCCGCCAGTCGGTCACGGCCGACATCGCCGAGGCCGCGGCGAAGACATCGGGGTGGCGGAGGATCGCCAACGCCGAGGTGTAGCCGCCATAGGACGTGCCGAAGATGCCGACGCGCGCCTTGTCGATGTAGCGGCGCGCCCAGAGCGAGCGGACGCCGGCCGCCTGGTCGTCGATCTCCACCGTCCCGAGCTTCATGTAGATCGCATCGAGGAAGCGCTTGCCGCGACCACCGGCACTCCGCGAGTCGAGGGAAAGGACGATGAAGCCGTATTCGGTGTACGGGTGCGGGAGGGTGAACGCCTCGCGCGCGCCATTCGTGGCCGGACCGGCATAGACCGTCACGAGCACCGGGTACGCCCGCGTCGAATCGAACTTCGAGGGCCGGTGCAGCATCCCGTGCAGCTCGGTCGCGCCATCTGCGGCCTTGTAGGTGAACAGCTCGACGCGCTTGAGGCCGAGCTGGTCGAACTTCGAGGCATCGCTCGTGGCGAACTCGGTCACGACCTTGCCCTTGCCGTCGACCAGGCGCGTCACGGGCGGCAGGTCGTGCGTCTGCGCCACGTCCACGAAGTACTGGCCGGTCGGCGAAATCGTCACCGCGTGGTTGAGGGAGGGATCGGTAAGCCGGACATCGTCCTTTCCGTCGAGCCGCACGCGGTGCAGCTGCACCTTCATGTGGTTGTCGCCGCTGCGCGCCGTGTAATAGACCTGGCCGGCCTTCTCGTCGACCTTGAGCACCTGGTCGACCTCGAACGGATGGTTCGTGACGGTGCCAAGCAGCGTGCCCGCCATGTTGTACAGGTAAATGTTCGCGAATCCGGTGCGCTCCGAGACCCAGAGGAAGCGCTTGTTGTCCGCGAGGAACACCTTCTGCGGGTTGTTGCGGACCCAGGACGCTGGCCACTCGTCACGAATCACCACGCGACAGGTGCCCGTGCCGGGGTTGCACGCGGTGAACTCCAGGGTGTTCTGGCGGCGATTCGTTCGGTTGAACGTCAGCTCCGTGCCATCGGGGCTCCAGCTCACGCGATAGACATAGTGTCCGACGACGTCGTTCGTGAACGGCTTGCCGTCGCGGACGTCGATGCGCGTGACCTTCTGCGACGCCACGTCGTACACCATGAGCTCGACGATCGGGTTCGGCGCGCCAGCCTTGGGATACGCCTCGGTGTCGAGCGCGCCCTGGACCTTGGTCTGTGCCATCTGCAGGAAGTAGTCGGGCACTGGGCTTTCGTCGAATCGATAAAACGCGAGCCGCGTGCCATCGGGGCTCCACCACATCGCGGTGCTCTGCCCGAGTTCCTCGCCGTAGACCCAGCTCGCGGAGCCGTTCTTGGTGCGGGCCTTCTCGTTGCCGTCCGTCGTGATGGCCACTTCGGCCGAGCCGTCACGATTCGCGATCCACACGTTGCGGTCGCGATAGAAGGCGCGACGCGCGCTGTCCGTTGTCCACGCCACGTCGAACTGCCGGCCGCGCTCCGGTCCCCCGCGGCGCCCGGCCGCGTTAGGCAGCGTTGCGGGCGCCTCGGTGACCTTCTTCGTCGCCACGTCGAAGCGCCACGTCTTGCCGTCGCGCGCATACCGCACACCGGAGCCATCATCGTCCCAGGTGGTGGTGAGCGCTCCCAGCTTGACGGCGCCGGGGATCTCGCGCCCCATCTCCATGAACCGATCGTAGCCGGGCATCGTCTTGAGACGGTCCTGTGCGGCCGCTTGCGAGGCGGTGCACAGCATGAAGCCAACGAGCAGGGCTTGAGCAGGACGCACGCGAGACATGGCCGGATCCGGGCAAGGGTGCACCCAAGGTAGTGCGGTGGCAGCGTCCTCCGCATCCTGACGGCCCCGCTCTCCGGGCGTACATTGGCGAGCGGTCCGTCCCTTTGTCCGGAATTGCTCATGTCACGCGTCGTTTCGTCCCTCGCACGCTTCGTTCCCGTTGTGCTCCTCGTCCTGCCGCTCGGCCTCACGGCGCAGGCGCGTCCGCCCATCTATTCGCCCGGCCGCCTGACTGCGGACCAGCAGGTCGCCCTGGGCATCTATAAGGAACTGGTCGAGATCAACACGTCGGTGACGACCGGGAACATCACGACGGGCGCCGTCGCGATGGCGAAGCGCTTTCGCGAGGCGGGGATTCCCGAGGCCGACATTTTCGTCGGCGGCCCGCGCCCCGAGAAACACAACGTGGTGGCTCGCATCCGCGGCAAGGGAGGACCTAACGCCGCCAGGCCCATCCTCCTCCTGGCGCACCTCGACGTCGTCGAGGCGCTCAAGGCCGATTGGTCCCCCGACCTCGACCCTTTCAAGTTCATCGAGCGCGAGGGCTACTACTACGGACGCGGCACCGCCGACGACAAGGCCATGGCGTCGATCTTCGTGGCCAACGTCTTCCGCATGAAGCGCGAGGGCTGGGTCCCCGACCGCGACATCATCATCGCCCTCACCGCCGACGAGGAGAGCGGGCCGGCGAATGGCGTCGACTGGCTCCTCAAGAACCACCGCAACCTCGTGGACGCCGCGTTCGTCATCAATGAAGGCGGTGGCGGCACGACCCGCGACGGAAAGCCGCTCTTCAATGCGGTGCAGGCGACCGAGAAGATCACGACCAACCTCACGCTGCGCGCGACGAACAAGGGAGGCCACTCCTCGGTCCCTCGCGACGACAATGCGATCACCCAGCTCTCGGACGCCCTTGGCAAGGTGGGGCGATACGCCTTCCCCGTGCAACTCAACGAGGTGACACGCGAGTTCTTCAGTCGCACCGCCGAGCTCGAGACTCCGGCGGTCGGGCGCGCGATGAAGGCGATCGTCGCCAATCCGCGTGATGCCGCCGCCATGAAGGTCCTCGGGGCCGACCCCCGCTACAGCTCGATGCTACGCACTTCGTGCGTGGCCACGATGCTGTCCGGGGGACATGCGACCAACGCCCTCCCGCAGCTCGCCGAGGCCAACATCAACTGCCGCATCTATCCAACGGAGACAGCCGAACAGGTGCGCGACTCGCTCGCGCGGGTCATCGGCGACACCAACGTGAAGGTCGAGATCAAGACGCAGCGCCCGGCATCCCCGTCGTCGGCCCTCCTCCCGGAGGTGATGGACCCGGTGCGCCGCATCACGACGGAGCTGTGGGGACCCATCCCGGTGATCCCGACCATGTCGACGGGCGCCACCGACTCCCGCTTCTTCCGCACGTTAGGCATCCCGGCGTTCGGCGTGTCGGGCCTGTTCTCGGATCCCACCGTCGACGCCCGCGCGCATGGGCGCGACGAGCGCATGCGCGTGCAGTCGTTCTTCGAGGGTCAGGAGTTCCTGTATCGGCTGACGAAGGCCCTGGCGACGGCGAAGACCGCGTCGTAATCGCAACGCGCGGCACTCGAGCTCGGTGCGCTGACGATTTCCGGAAGGCGAAGAAAGGGCGTGGCCGCTGTATCCTTCTGTTGCCGCCGACGCGCGCACGTCCGAAGTCGGACGGGAGAGAAGGGAAGGAAACGGAGGCAGCGATGACGGAGTCGGTGACAGGGGATTCTCTCCAGTTCACGGTGCGCGTCCCGGAGAGCGTGCATGTCGGTGAGCGCGTCCGCGTCCGGCTTCGACTCGCGAACGTCGGTGCGCAGGCGATCGAGCTGCACCTGCAAGGCCTCGAAACCGTTTTCGACGTGGTCGTGCTCGACGACACCGGGGCGGAGGTCTGGCGCCGATCGGACGGCACGCACGCCCTGGCGGTCCCGCAGCTCCGGCCCCTGGCGGCCGGGGACTCGATCGAGTTCGTCGCGACCTGGCATCAGGCAGATCGCACCGGCCATCAGGTGACCACGGGTGCCTACGCCGTAATAGGCGAACTCCCGGGAGACGGCCTGACGCCGATGCGTTCGGCGCCCGCACCGCTCCAGGTCACTGCCGCACGGGTGGCGGCCCCGCTGGGCTGACGCCGCGAGCGGTCGGGGGCTGTTGCGCGTAAGGTCCGACAGTGGCAGTCTCCCGAGTTGTCACCTGGCCCCTCCAATCCTTCGCAGCCTCCATGAGAGCCCCACGCTGGTCAGCATGCCTCGCGTTCGCCCTGGTGGCCGTGGCCGTTCCGGTCACCGCCCAGCAGCAGCGCATCGACGAGGAGTATACGAAGAAGATCAAGGAGTACACCCGCGATTCGCGCATCACCACCGAGCTGGTGGATTACCTGCCGTACTCCGCCACGGTGCCGTCGCCCCTCAAGTTCCACGGGCGCATCATCGGGACTCCCGGTGAGTTGACCTACGCGAAGGACATCCAGCGCTACTTCGAGGCATTGGACAAGACGAGCGATCGCGTCAAGACATGGGTGATCGGCAAGTCCGAGGAAGGGCGGGACATGATCGTGCTCGCCGTGGCCGACGAGGCCACGATCAAGAACCTCGACAAGTACAAGGCCGATCTCGCGTCGCTCGCCGATCCCCGCAAGACGACTGAGGCGCAGGCCAAGGCCATCGTCTCGAACGGCAAGATGCTGTATTGGCTGACGTCCGGGATGCACTCGCCGGAGAACGGCGGCCCCGAGGCGCTCCAGGAGCTCGCGTACCGCCTGGCGGTGGACGAGTCCGAATACATCCGGTCCATCCGCAACAACGTGATCACGCTCATCACGCCGGTGATCGAGGTGGACGGGCGCGAGAAGCAGGTCGACACGTATTACTACAACAAGAAGCTGCCGACGGGGGCGACGCGCCTTCCGCTGATGTATTGGGGCAAGTACGTCGCGCACGACAACAACCGCGACAACATCGGGCAGTTCCTGGCCCTGTCGAAGCACGTGAACAAGTTCTTCCTGGAGTGGCACCCGCCGATCATGCACGACCTGCATGAGGCGTCGAACTACCTGTACGCCTCGACCGGCACCGGTCCGTACAACGAGGCGATCGACGCGATCACGGTCGACGAGTGGTGGATCCTGGCGAAGAACGAAGTGATGGAGATGACCAAGCGCGGCGTGCCGGGCGTGTGGACGTACGGCTTCTACGACGGCTGGGTCCCGAACTACATGTTCTTTGCCGCGCACGCGCACAACGCGACCGGCCGCTTCTATGAGGTCCAGAGCTATGGCCCGGATACCAGCACGGTCCGCCTGGGTGCGACCCAGACGAGCCGCGAGTGGTTCCGCCCGAACCCGCCCCTGGCCTCGATCGCCTGGGGCCCGCGGAACAACACGAACATCCAGGTGTCGGCGCTGCTCATCACGCTGAACCACGTGGCGAAGAACAAGGACACGTACCTCGACAACTTCTGGGTCAAGGCCAAGCGCCAGATGGAGAAGGGGAAGACGGGGCCGACGTTCGCGTGGGTCATCCCGGCCGCACAGTATCGCAAGGCCGAGGTGGCGAGCGTCGTCAACGACCTCAAGGTGCAGGGGGTGGAGTTCCACACCGCGAATGCCGCGTTCAAGGCAGGCACCGTGGACGTGAAGGCGGGGGACTACATCATCCGTGGCGACCAGCCGTACCGGATCATCCCCGACATGTACTTCTCGCTGCAGAACTTCGCGCCGAACAATCCGCGTCCGTACGACGACACCGGCTGGACCTATCAGCTGATGCGCAACTTCGCGGTGTCGCCGGTGACCGACAAGTCGATCCTCACGGCGGCGATGACGCCGGTGGTGAACGACGTGAAGGCGGCGGGAGGCATCGAAGGCACGGGCAATGTCATCGTGGTGGAGCACACCACCGACAACAACCTGGTGAAGTTCCGCTTCAGGCACGCCAACGTGGCGATGCAGGCAGCGGAGGACGATTTCGAGGCCAGTGGCAAGAAGTTCCGCGCTGGCGCCTTCATCATTTCCGCCGGGGATCGTGGGGCGCTCGACGCGTCGCTCAAGGACCTCGGCCTCTCGGCGTGGGCCATGAATGCGGTCCCGACGGTGAAGACGCACGACCTCGACGTTCCGCGCATCGGCTACGTCCACAGCTGGCAGCGCACGCAGGACGAGGGATGGGTGCGCGCGGCGCTCGATACGTACGGGGTGCCGTACACCTACATGTCGGACATCAAGCTGCGTGACGCCAACCTGCGCTCGAAGTTCGACGTGATCATCTACCCGCATGTCGGCGGCTCCGCGATTTCGCAGGTGAACGGCATTGCGAAGACGGGGACGCTCGCGCTCCCCTACAAGAAGAGCACCGACACGCCGAACCTCGGCACGCTCGACCAGGCAGACGACATTCGTGGCGGCATGGGGATCGAGGGACTGACCGAGCTCGCGAAGTTCGTCCAGTCCGGGGGCACGCTCCTCGTTGAGGGATCGACGACGACGATTTTCCCGGCCTACGGCCTGACGACCGGGGTGACGATCGAAGAGCCGGCTGCGCTCTTCGCCCGCGGCTCGGTGATGCGCGGCCTGATCACCGATCGCAAGAGCCCGATCGCCTACGGGTACCAGGGCACCCAGCTCCCGGTGTACTTCAACCAGGGCCCGGTGCTCAATGCAGGTGGCGCCGGCGTGCCCGCCGAGTTCGCGGCGTTTGCCGGCGCGGGTGGTGGCCCGAGCCAGAACATCACGCCGATGGCGACGCGCCTCACGCTCTCGCCGTACGACAGCAGCGTGACGCCGCGCGCCACGGGAACGCCGGGCCCGTCGCAGGCGGACCAGTTCCGCGACATGGCGCGCCAGTTCGGCCTCAACATCGACGCCGGGCGTCCGCGCGTGATCATGTCGTTCCCGCAGAACCCTAACGACATGCTGCTCTCCGGCACGTTGCAGAACGGTCAGCTGCTGTCGGGTCGTGCGCAGGTGGTGGACGCAACGGTCGGGCAGGGCCACGTCGTGATGTTCGGCATCCGCCCGTTCTGGCGGTGGCAGACGCACGGCACGTACTTCCTCGGCTTCAACACGATCCTCAACTGGAACGATCTCGGCGCAGGTCGCGAGGCGCCGGCGACGCGTCCGGCGAGTTTGCAACCCTAGACGGGTGGACGGGATGGACGGGTGGCTGGACGAGATGGGCGAGATGGACGAGTGGTCGTTCGACGGCCGGATGGAGCGCTTGCTTCCATCCGGCCGTTTCGCGTCATCGTCGCTCCGGCGCAGGCCGGAGCCCCGTGTCGTTCGTAGGGTGGGCGCGCCCGGTGCGGGCGATGGCATGAGTTACGCCGCTGTCACCACCCGTCCACCCGTCCATTCGTCCATCCGTCTCCCAACCAGCGGCATCACCTGCTCGGCAAACCGCTCCATCTCCTCCAACTGCGGGCTGCATTGCAGCAGGAGCAGGTTCACCCCAGCCGCCTCGAACGCTCGCACCTGGTCCGCCACCTGCTCGGGCGTGCCCACGAGCCCCGCGCGCAAGCCACGGTTCGAGACCGAATAGTCCTCGAGGCTCACGCGCTGCTCGAGCTGCGTGTTCCCCACCCAGTCCTGATAGTTGCGATACCCCGGTGAACCCGGCGTGACGTTGATGATGCGGGTGATCTCGCGCTTCACCTCGGCTTCGGTGTCGCGCACGATCGCGTAGGCCGCGATGCCGTACTGCATCGGCTCCAGCCCGGAGTGCGCCTCGCGACGCGCGCGCATGTCGGCAATCTTTGGTGCAATGCGCTCCGGCGGATCGCCGTGCATCACGTACGCGTCGCACGCGCGCGAGATCAGGGACTTGGCCTTCTCCGACTCACCGCCGGCATACACG
>JACMLI010000290.1 GCA_014379705.1 Gemmatimonadaceae bacterium | reverse complement strand
CTGCGCTCCTTCCCGCGCCCGATGACCTACAACGGCGCTGCGCCTCTCCGCTGAGCATGGACTCGCGGACCAGACAGACGCGCGACTTCGATGCCATCGTCGTCGGCTCAGGGCTGACGGGGGGGTGGGCCGCCAAGGAGCTTACCGAGCTCGGGTTGCGGACACTTGTCCTCGAAGCCGGGCGCCCTATCTCGCCTGAACGGGACTACAGCGAGCACAAGGCGCCGTTCGAGATGCGCTTTCGCGGGTTGGGGAATCGTCGGCTCGTCGAGGCGCGGCAGCAGGTGCAGCGCCGCTCCGTGAGTTTCGATGAACTCTCGCACCAGTTCTGGACCGACGACGTCGACAACCCGTACACGACGCCGGGAGACAAACCCTTCGACTGGTTCCGCGCGCGGCAGGTCGGCGGGAAGTCGATCATCTGGGGCCGTCATGTCTACCGCATGAGTGACCTCGACTTCGAGGCGAACGCGCGCGATGGGTCCGGCGTGGACTGGCCGATTCGTTATGCAGACATCGCCCCCTGGTACGACCGCGTGGAGCAGTTCATCGGCGTGTCAGGCCTCGCCGAAGGGCTTCCGCACCTCCCCGACGGTCCGTTCCTCCCGGCCATGCCGTTCAACGTGGCCGAGGAGCACGTGCGAGCGAAGATCGCCGAGCGGTACCGGGGAGAGCGCATGATGACGATCGGGCGGGTGGCGATCCTCACCTCGCCCAAGCCCGGGCGACGCCCGTGCCATTACTGCGGTCCCTGCCACCGCGGGTGCGTCACGAAGTCGTACTTCTCTTCGCTCAACTGTACCCTGCCAGCCGCCGAGGCCACGGGGCGCCTGACGCTGCGCCCCTTCAGCGTGGTGCGTGCGTTGTCATACGATGCAACGCGCAACCGCATCTCCGGCGTCCAGGTAATCGACGCGCAGAGTGGCGAACAGGTGGAGTTCACGGCCCGCATCGTGTTTCTCTGCGCTTCTGCGATGGAGAGCGCACGCATCTTGTTGAATTCCGGCACCCCACGCTTTTCGACTGGGCTCGCGAACTCCAGCGACCAGGTGGGGCGCAACATCATGGACCACATCAAGTGGGGGGGCGCCACCGGGACGTTCGACGCGTGGAGCGACAAGCGGGCCACGGGGAGCCGCCCTAACGGGATCTACGTCCCCCGCTTCCGGAACCTGGGCACGCGCCATCCCGACTACGTGCGGGGCTACGGCTTCCAGGGGGGCGCGAGTCGCGGCGGCTGGGAAGGCTCGCACCTCGAGCCGGGGATCGGCGCCGCGTTCAAGGAACGGCTCACCCGGCTCGGACCGTGGAGCATGAACTTCGGTGGCTTTGGCGAAATGTTGCCAAACGCATCCAACCGCGCGACGGTGCATCCGACGCTCAAGGACGCGTGGGAGATCCCGGCGCTGCACATCGAGTGCACGTGGGGCGAAAACGAGCTCGCGATCCATCGCGACATGAACGTGACGGCCGTCGAGCTGCTGGAGGCCGCAGGCGCGCGCAACATCCAGCCGACGACGCGCGGGCCGAGCACTCCCGGAAACACCAACCATGAGATGGGGACGGCGCGGATGGGGCGCGACCCGAAGACGTCGGTGCTCAATGCCCACAACCAGGCGTGGGACGTGCCGAACTTGTTCATGACCGATGGGGCGTGCATGACGTCGAGCGGCAACCAGAACCCCTCGCTCACGTACATGGCGCTCACGGCGCGCGCGTGCCACTATGCGGTCGAGGAGTTGAAGCGGCGCAACATCTGAACGTTCGTCCTCCGCCCTTCCGAACGTATGCTCTTTCGACAGGACTTTCTCGCCGGGATCAAGGCCGGCACGATCACGCTCGCTTTCCGGCGCTGGAAACGGCCGACCGTGCGCGCGCATGGCACATTGCTCACCGCCGTCGGGCAACTGCAGATCGGTGAGGTCACGCGGATCGACATCGCGGACATCACGACAC
This sequence comes from Gemmatimonadaceae bacterium, assembly GCA_014379705.1. Classification (GTDB taxonomy): domain Bacteria; phylum Gemmatimonadota; class Gemmatimonadetes; order Gemmatimonadales; family Gemmatimonadaceae; genus RBC101. Next base: position 643 of record JACMLI010000290.1, on the reverse strand, counting down.
GAGACGCGAAGGGGGCGGGATTCGCCACGCGCGCCGAGCTGGTCGACGAGCTGAACGCGCGCGAGGACGGGGAGGTCTATCGCGTCGAACTCGGCGCCTTGGGCCCCGATCCACGCATCGCCTTGCGCGCCACCACGCTCAGCGCGGACGACGCGGCCAAGCTCACGGTGCGGCTCGACAAGCTCGACAAGGTGAGCAGCACGGGGCCCTGGACGCGCCAGACGCTTGACCTCATCCGGAAGTACCCGGGACGGCGTGCGGGCGACCTGTGCGAGTTCCTGGACATGGAGAAGCCGCCGTTCAAGGTGAACGTGCGCAAGCTCAAGGCGATGGGACTGACCGAAAGCCTCGAGGTAGGCTATCGCCTGTCGCCACGCGCCGAGGCCTACCTCGCGGCCACGCCACCGCGGAAGCGTTAGGCGCCTGTCGTCGCTCGGGCAATACCCTCCGCTCGTCGCTCCGGCGCAGGCCGGAGCCCCGTGTCGTGTCCCGTGCTCTCGAGCGAGACGCTGGGCACGCTGCTTTCGCAGGTGTGACGACTAGCCGTCGCTCCGGCGCAGGCCGGAGCCCCGTGTCGTGTCCCGTGCTCTCGAGCGAGACGCTGGGCACGCTGCTTTCGCAGGTGTGACGACTAGCCGTCGCT
>JACMLI010000289.1 GCA_014379705.1 Gemmatimonadaceae bacterium | reverse complement strand
TGCCACACGCTTCACATCGCACGGCCTGCACAGGACGCCTCGCCCTCGATTGGATGTCGTTGTACCTCGAACGGATGATGAAGTTGCGTCGAGCGCGACCGCGGTGAAAGGACCGCCCAGGCGCCTTGTCGCCAATAGCCAAGCTTGCTGCGTCGCACACACGTATGACGGTGATTCACTGGCGTTCGTGCGTCGCGCATGACAAGCTGTGCCTTGGACCGCTTCAACCCCGCCCCCCGAATGCCAGACCATGGATGCGCGCCGACGCGCTGGCGCATACGCGTTGCTGCCCTGCTAACCCCCGTCCTCGTGTCGTGCGCAGGCACGGCGCCAATAAGCGGAGGGTCGACGACGACGCCCGTCGCGGCGTCGTCCACCACGATGCCCGATGCGCTCGGGATCGCGGATCGCCATCGGGTACAGGCGGTGACTCATCGACGCATGCCGCACGCCGAGTATTGGCGGGCGATCGCTCCATTCCTCGAGTCCTCGCGGTTGAAGGTGGAGCAGGTCGGGACCTCGATGCAGGGGCGGGCGCTGCGCGCGATCACCTTTGGACGCGGCAGCACCACTGTGCTCCTCTGGTCGCAGATGCACGGCGACGAGGCCACGGCGACGATGGCGCTCGCCGACATCATCGCCTGGCTCACGGCTCCTGGCGACGACGCCCGCCGCGACCGGCTGGCCAATACGCTCACCGTCACGATGGTGCCCATGCTCAATCCCGACGGCGCCGAGCGTTTCCAGCGGGAGAACGCCGCGGGCATCGACATCAACCGTGACGCGCGACTGCTCTCGACGCCGGAGGCGCGCACGCTCAAGGGCCTGCACGATCGGCTCACCCCCGACTTCGGCTTCAACCTGCATGACCAGAACGCGCGGACGCGGGTCGGACGCAACGGACCGCAGGCCGGGATCGCGCTGCTCGCGCCGGCGGCCGATGCAGCGCGTAGTTGGGGTCCACTGCGTACGCGGGCTCGGCTCGTCGCGGCGACGCTCGCCCGGTCGTTCGGCAGCGAGATCCCCGGGCGCGTGTCGAAGTACGACGATGCGTTCAACCCCCGGGCCTTTGGCGACCTCATGGCCACGTGGGGCACGAGCACGGTGCTCATCGAGAGTGGCGCCCTGCCTGACGACCCTGACAAGCAGGCCCTGCGCCGGCTCAATGCAGCGGCGATCATCACGGCACTCGATGCGATTGCCACGGGAGCGATCGAGTCGGCGAACCCCGATGACTACGAGCGGCTCCCCTTCAACGCGTCGGGCGCGTACGACCTGCTCGTGCGCGGCGGGCAGCTTGTGCTCCCGGGGTCGCCCCCGCTGCGCGCCGACGTCGCGATCAACTACGACGACGCGGTGGCGCGCACCGGCGGCCGCGTTCGCGAAGTCGGGGACCTGAGTGCGGTCGCCGCCCTGGACACCGTCGACGCCTCGGGACTTTTCCTGCACGTGCGCTCCGAGGCCACCGCGGGTGGTGTCCTTCCGCTCGGTGCGCGCGCCGCGATCGACGTGCGCGCCGGAGCGTCGGTGGACAGCCCGCTGCGCCGCCAACTCGACCGGGACAAGCCGGCGCAATGAGCGATTCGCCGTACCCGATTCACCCGCCGGTCGAGCCGATGCTCGCCAAGCTGGCGGAAGAGTTGCCAACCGATGGCTGCCTCTACGAGCCCAAGTGGGACGGCTTTCGCGCGATCGTCTTTCGCGGCGGCGGGGACGTCCTGATCCAGAGCCGCGACCTCAAGCCGCTCGATCGGTACTTCCCGGAGCTGCACGACCTGTTCCTCGATCGCCTCCCGGATGGGTGCGTGCTTGATGGCGAGATCGTGATCGTCGGTGAGCGCGGGCTCGACTTCGACGTGTTGCAGATGCGCCTCCATCCAGCGGCGTCCCGCGTGAAGAAGCTCGCCGAGGCCACGCCGGCGTCGTTCGTTGCGTTCGACCTGCTCGCGGTCGATGGCGTTGACATCATGATGCAGCCGCAGGACGAGCGCCGGCGGCGGCTCGAGGCATTCCTCGCGGGCGCCAGCGCACCGATCCACCTGACGCCGGCCACGCACGATCGTGCGCTCGCCGCGCAGTGGCTTGCCGACTTCGAGGGGGCCGGGCTCGATGGCGTGATCGCGAAGCCGCTCGACGGCGCCTACGTGCCGGGCAAGCGGGCAATGTTCAAGATCAAGCAGCTGCGCAGCGCGGACTGCGTGGTGGCGGGCTTCCGTTGGTACAAGGACACCACGGATGCCGTGGGCTCGTTGCTGCTCGGCTTGTACGACGACGGGGGCACGCTGCACCACGTCGGCGTGACGTCGTCGTTCACGATGGCGAAACGCAAGGCGCTCGCCGTGGAGTTCGAGTCGCTGCGTGAGAACGCGATGCAGGAGCATCCGTGGAAGGCGTGGGCCGATGCACAGGCGCACGCGACGGGGCGCATGCCCGGCGGGCAGAGTCGGTGGAGTGCAGGGAAGGACCTCTCATGGGAACCGCTCCGCATCGAGCGCGTCGTCGAGGTGAAGTACGATCACCTGCAGGGGGACCGCTTCCGCCACGCGACCACCTTCCTGCGATGGCGCCCGGATCGTGAGCCGCGCGATTGCCGCTACGATCAGCTGGAGGTCGTGCCGCCGTACGAGCTGGGCAGGATCTTCTCGTCGGGATCGAGCGGTTCCTGATCGGGGCGCAGCTCAACGGGGACGTGCTGAAGGTTCACGCGAATGCGCGTCCATGTGGAGTAGCGCCCGCGCATGGCGTCGACGAGCACGTCCATCGGTTCCAGGTGCGAGGCCACTTGCGGATGTCGCGCCTTCCAGCGTTCGAGGCCGGCCAGGGCATCGTCCTTCTTGCGGGCGTGGGCGATGTTGATCAAGGGCAACTTGGAGACGCGTCGCTTGGAGGGTTGCACGCGCGGAGGTTCGCCTTCCTGCTTGCGATAGTGCGGGGGCCAGGGCGCGTCGCCCTCACCTTCCCGCTCCTGCCGCGCCGACAGCTCGAGGAGGGTCTCGAGCGAGCCAGCGCTCTCGTCGATCCCGCGGTGCACGTCGCCATGTGTCGCAAAGCGCCCGAGCATCGTGCGGATCGTGAAGTCGGCCGGGTCGCAGTCGGCGACTTCTTCCCACGCCAGCGGGGCAGACACGCGCGCGTCGGGCCTGGGTCGCACTGAATAGGCCGCCGCCACCGTCCGATCCTTGGCATTCTGGTTGTAGTCCACGAAGACGCCGTGCCGCTCCTCCTTCCACCACTTGCTGGTCGCGAGCGTCGGCGCACGACGCTCCACCTCGCGGGCCAGCGCGAGCGCCGCACGGCGCACCTGGTCGAACGTCCAGCGACGCTCGACGCGCACGTTGACGTGGATGCCGCGTGAGCCCGAGGTCTTGGGCCATCCGGTGAGGCCCAGCGCATTGAGCACCTCATGGACGACGCCCGCGACCTCGCGCACCTGGGTCCACGGCACCCCGGGTACGGGATCGAGGTCCACGCGGAGCTCGTCGGGATGATCGAGGTCATCGGCGCGAACGGGATGTGGGTGCAACTCGAGGCACGCGAGGTTGGCCATCCACGCCAGTGTCGCCGCGTCCCTCGGCACGATCTCCTCGGCGGTCCGCCCTGACGGGAACTTGAGGGCGACGACCTCGATCCACGGGGGCCGCGACGTCGGCGCGCGCTTCTGGTAGAAGAACTCGCTGTCGATGCCGTTAGGGTAGCGGACCAGGACGTTGGGACGATTTCCGGCGGCTCGCAGGGCCCCTTCGGCGATGGCCACATAGTAGTTCACGAGGTCGCCCTTGGTTACGCCCGCATCGGGGAAGAGGACCTTGTCGGCGTTGGTGATTCGTACCTGGCGACCAGCGACGGAGATCAGGTCACCCTCGGGCTCCTTCTTGGGCACTCAACACCTCGTTGGGTGAAGTCAGGGGACAAGGCGAATCACGAGAATCACGAGCAGTACGAGAGGCACGAGAAGCACGAGTAAGTGCCCTTGAAGTTAGCCCGTGCCTCTCGTGCTTCCCGTGCTTCCCGTGATTCTCGTAATTCGCCCTGGCAGGTTCCTCCCGCAGCACACGGAAACGTATTCATTTTCATTGACACCGCCCGAACGCGACCGTTGTTTTGGCGCGCGAAACAGCCTCCGGTGGCGCACCTGGCCCCGGTCGACCATAGCCCCTGAGAAACGCATGCAGCGTTCCCTGCCGGTCCTGCAACAACGCGGGTTTGGAGAGACACTTCGTCGTGACGCGTGGTGGATTCCCAATGTCCTCATCGTCACGATCCTCACGAGCTTCCTCGCCTACGCCACCTGGGCGGCGTTCCAGAACGCGCACTACACGCACGGGCCGTATCTCTCCCCGTTCTATTCGCCGGAGTTGTGGGGGGACTCTCCCCACGCCTGGTTCGGCCCCAAGCCGGGATGGTGGCCTGCGTGGCTCCCCTTCTCACCGGCGCTGATCATCCTGCCGGTGCCCGCACTTTTCCGCTTCACCTGTTACTACTATCGGGGTTCGTACTACAAGGCATTCTGGGCCGATCCGCCGGGCTGTTCCGTGGGTGAGCCCCGCAAGAGCTACTGGGGTGAGAAGTCCTTTCCACTGGTGCTCCAGAACTTCCACCGATACGGGCTCCTGCTGGCGTTCATCTTCCTGATCTTCCTCTGGCAGGATGTGTGGAAGGGCTTCTGGTTTGCCTCTGGCGATGGCGGCACGCAGTTCGGGATCGGCGTGGGCTCCCTGGTGCTCCTCACGAACGTGCTCCTGCTCTCCGGCTACACGATCGGCTGCCATTCCATGCGCCACGTTGTTGGCGGCCTGCGCGATCGGCTGTCGGGCGCTTCCAAGGTGGAGAAGCTCGCCTACAACTGTTCGAGCGCGTGCAATCGCGGACACATGAACTGGGCGTGGTGCAGCCTCTTCTCCGTTGCCCTGACCGACGTGTATGTGCGCCTTTGCTCCATGGGCGTGATCACCGACCTGAGGATCCTGTAGATGTCGGCGGTCGAACGTGTCGAGCACGATGTCCTGGTGATTGGCGCCGGGGGCGCCGGGTTGCGCGCGGCCATTGCCGCGGCGGACGCAGGCGTCCGCGTGGGACTCGTCTGCAAGTCCCTTCTCGGGAAGGCGCACACGGTGATGGCCGAGGGCGGCATGGCAGCGGCGATGGGGCACGTGGACGATCGCGACAACTGGCGCGTCCACTTCGCCGACACCATGCGCGGGGGCCAGTACCTGAACAACTGGCGCATGGCCGAGCTGCACGCGAAGGAAGCGCCGGATCGCGTGCGCGAGCTCGAGGCCTGGGGCGCCGTCTTCGATCGCACGAAGGACGGGCGCATCCTGCAGCGAAACTTTGGAGGTCACCGGTACCCGCGCCTCGCCCATGTGGGCGATCGCACGGGACTCGAGATGATCCGCACGCTCCAGGACCACGCCGTGCACCAGGGGATCGACGTCCACATGGAAGTCACGGTCTCGGCGCTCCTCATGGACGGGGGCCGCGTGGCGGGCGCGCTGGCGTATGACCGCGAGCGCGGGCGCTTCAAGGTCTTCGCGAGCAACGCGATCGTGCTGGCCACGGGTGGCGTCGGTCGCGCGTTCAAGGTGACGAGCAACAGCTGGGAGTACACCGGCGACGGGCACGCCCTGGCCTACAAGGCCGGAGCTGACCTGATGGACATGGAGTTCGTGCAGTTTCACCCGACGGGCATGGTGTGGCCGCCGAGCGTGAAGGGCATCCTCGTGACCGAGGGAGTGCGCGGCGAGGGCGGCGTGCTGCGCAATTCGCAGGGCAAGCGCTTCATGTTCGACGACATCCCCGAGAACTACCGCAACCAGACCGCAGACACCGAGGAAGAGGGTTGGCGGTACACGCAGGGCGACAAGGCGGCGCGGCGTCCCCCGGAACTGCTCACGCGTGACCATGTGGCGCGCTGCATCCAGCGTGAAGTGCGCGAGGGACGCGGGAGCCCGAACGGTGGCGTCTTCCTCGACATCGCCTGGATCAAGGAGCGCAT